>JAYVVU010000376.1:0-6693 GCA_043786755.1 Actinomycetota bacterium | reverse complement strand
CCCGTGGCGAGTTCTTGTCCGAACGGGTCGTGATCGTTGTCTTGGTGCGTGTCGCGCCGCGAATGCCCAGCTCACGCATCAAACGGGCGATCCGATCCTTATCCAGATTGATGCCATGCTGACGACGCAACGCTGCTTTCATTTTGCGTCGCCCATAGACCCGATAGTTCGCATCAAACAACTCGACGAGTTTTGGCTTGACGCCCTCATCGGCGATCCGGCGTGCACACACCGGCCGAGCCAGCACCGAACGCACAGCTGATGGGGCGACCTGCAACGCGCGACAGATCGGCACGACCCCATGATGACGATGAGCAGCCACGAAACCGGCTACTTCCTTTGGCGGTCGAGCGCCGCCCCGAAAAAAGCTGCCGCGTCCTGCAAGATCGCGTTCGCCCTTGCAAGCTCACGATTCTCCTTGCGTAACGCGACTACCTGACCGCGTAACTCCTCAACAGAACCAGGCGCTGCTGCTGGCCGACCCGCCGCTGGCGCCGCGGCCTTCAACCAGCCATAGAGCGTCATCGGACGCACCGACAACCGCGGGCCAAGCCGATCACACGCATGCTTGCGCGACTCGTCAGGCTCCAACGACTCGAGCACGAACCTGACCGCCTGCTCCTTGAACTCGACCGTGTATTCCTTCTTTGCTGGCATCTCGAAATCCTCTCAGGATCATGAGGACCTGATGCAAAACCCCGGCCGGTTCAAGCCTCAACAACCGACCACGCAAAACCCTCGGCTACATGACACCATCAGAGAAACTCGCCGAGCTCGTTGCACTCACCGCTTGAATCCGCCGTGACAGCGGCGCCCGCATTCGCGCCCATGGGCGCGGAAACGGCCAGGTCACCGAGAAGGTCGAGGTGGTCCACCTAGTGGTGAGTCATTGCTGAGTTGTCAAATGTACTCAACCCGAAACCCGCTGAAGGTCAAAGCCTCATCGACGTAGCGTCGGATTCGCTCTGATTGCGGGTCGCGGGCCGCAGAACTCGCGGAGAAATACACGACGATGCTCATCGGAGGGTTGAGCATCTCCGAGTCAATTTCGTACCTTGTTCCGTCCAACCTGAGCTGCAGGCCAACTCGGCCTATTCGCAACTCGCCCTCCGGTGACGAAACAACGTTCGAGCCTGATTTGGTAAATCGATCGTGCATCTCGAATCCCTTCTCGCGAACGAACAAACGATGTCGACGCCCCCGGTCTCCCGGCGAACTAGTCGCTGGCGGGCATGGGCTTGGCGTCTTTCAGCTCTAGCAACACGCCCGCTAGTGCTGGCACACCTGGGCCGGGTTTGGTGCACAGCAACTCGACGGTGTCGTCGGCGTCGACATACCTCTTACCCATCAGTGCACCACCGTCGTGTCCATCCGCGACCGTGCCACCGCTCTGCCGATCAGCGGCGGCGGCAACTGGCGTTGCGCCACCGATGGTGATGTCGATCAGCGCACCCGGCGCCTTCACCGCGATCATCTCCGTCGAGCAGACGGCACTGAACAAACGCGTGCCGGGCTTCACCATCAACGACATTGGGCCATCTCCTTACAGCTGCTCTAACACGATACGGCGCAGCAGCTTGCCTGTTTCGGTATGCGGCAACTCGCTGCGAAAGACAATTTCCTCGGGGGTCTTCGAACCACGCAACTCTGCGCGAACACGATCGCGTAGTTCCTCGGGGTCGACGGTTGCGCCCTCGCGCAGCACGACGACCGCGACGATGCGCTGGCCCCACTCGTCATCGGGCAGGCCGACAACGCACGCCTCGGCTACCGCCGGATGCGCGAGCAGGACTTCCTCGATCTCGGCTGGAGCAATGTTCTCGCCACCGCGGATGATGGTGTCGTCGACGCGGCCTTCGATGAACAGATAGCCATCGGCATCGATCCAGCCGCTATCGCGCGTACAGAACCATCCATCCGCGTCGAGCAGGCTTCCCGTCGAATACTCGCCCGCAATCTGCTCGCCGCGCAGGTAGATCACGCCGTCTCGAATCTCGATCTCGACCATTGGAAGCACCCGACCGGCCGACGACAACCGCCGGCGGATGTTTGGATCGTCGGACGTGACCGCAGCGCGGTGATCTTCCGGGCCGAGAACGGCGATGGTCGACGCCGTCTCCGTGAGTCCGTAGGCGTTGACGAAGCCTGTATCGGGAAACAGGTCCAGCGCGTCGGTGAGCACGCGCTCGGAAACCTTCGCGCCGCCGTACGAAAGCGAACGCAAGGTCGGAACATCGGCCGGCTTGCCGTCGAGTGCGTCGACGATGCGCGACAGCATGGTGGGCACGAGCATTGCGTTGGTGACGCGTTCGTTGCGCACCGTCTCGAGCCAACGTTGCGGTTCGAACGCGCGCAGGTACACGAGTCGGCGGCCGGCGAACAGGTTCGACAACATGTTCGCGATTCCGGCGATGTGATACGGCGGCACCGCAACGAGCATCGCTTCGTCTTCACCGGCACTGCCGAACTCGACTGACCCAAGCAGGTACGCCATCAGGTGTCGATGGCGCAACAGCGCCGCTTTTGGCTCGGACGTTGTACCGCTGGTGAACAACACGACTGCCACCAAGTCGTCGTCGAACGCGGCGTCGCTGGTCGGCACTTCGGCCGGGAACGAGGCCAGCCAGTCGTCGAAGGTGATCGCCGGTGTTGCGATGCGACCGACCGTGCGCTCATCGGCCAACACCAACGCACCTGGCTGGCGCGCGATGAGCGCGTTGAGCTGCGCGTCTTCAAGGCGATAGTTCACGGGCACGAACGGAACACCCGCCCACGCGGCAGCGAGCAAGGCGACGGGCAACAGCGGATGGTTCTCGCCCGCGTACACAAGCGCGTCGTAGCCGCCGAGCGTCGCGGCGCCCCGACGAACGAGCTCACCGAGACGGCGACCGGTTACCGCGTCGTTGGCATCGCCCAACAGCACCCGGTCGTCGAAACCCGATTCGACCATGTCGACCAGTGACGCTAAATGCATGCCAACTGCTCTCGCCGATGCGCGATCAGAATCGGCTCGATGTAACCGTTCGGCTGGCCACGACCGTCGAAGATCAGGCTGCTCGCCGCCCGAAAGGCGGCACCGTCGAACGATGGTGCCATCGGCCGGTACAGCGGGTCGCCTGCATTCTGTTGGTCGACAATCGCAGCCATGCGCCGTAGCGATGCCTCAACGTCCGCGACGGTGACAACACCGTGGCGCAGCCAGTTGGCGACATGTTGCGACGAGATGCGGCAGGTCGCACGATCCTCCATCAACGACACATTGTTGATGTCGGGAACCTTCGAGCAGCCAACGCCCTGGTCGACCCATCGCACGACGTAACCGAGGATGCTTTGCACGTTGTTGTCGACCTCGCGCTCGCGATCACCGAAACCCTCCGCAAGTGGGATGGTCAGGATGTCGGCGAGCGACGCCATCGGCCGCGCGCGCAACTCAGCTTGGCGGGCGAACACATCGACGCGGTGATAGTGCGTTGCGTGCAGCGTCGCCGCCGTCGGTGATGGCACCCACGCACAGTTGGCGCCGGCCTCGGGGTGCGCAACCTTCTGCACCAGCATGTCGGCCATCAGGTCGGGGGCAGCCCACATGCCCTTGCCGATCTGCGCGCGCCCGGGAAAGCCACAGGCCAAGCCGATGTCGACGTTGCGATTCTCGTAGGCCTTGATCCATGCGCGGTTCTTGATCTCCGCCTTCTGCGCCACTGCCCCGGCTTCCATCGACGTGTGGATCTCGTCACCCGTGCGATCGAGGAAGCCAGTGTTGATGAACACGACTCGCGACGACGCACGCCGGATGCACTCAGCCAGGTTCACGGTGGTGCGGCGCTCTTCATCCATGATGCCGATCTTGATCGTGTTGACCGGCAAGCCGAGCAGCGCCTCGACACGGGCGAACGTCGCGACCGCGAACTCGACCTCGTCGGGGCCGTGCAGCTTCGGCTTCACGATGTAGATCGACCGCGCCGGCGAGTTCGCATCGCTGGTTGTGCGTTGCAGGTCGACCATCGCGATCGTCACGGTCAGCATTGCGTCCAGCAGTCCTTCGAAAACGTCGTTGCCTTCGTTGTCGCGAACGGCGTCGGTCAGCATGTGCATACCGACGTTGCGACACAGCAAGAGCGACCGCCCGCGCAGGTGCTGCGTCGAACCGTCGACAGCGACAACTTCCCGATCGGCGTTCAAGCGGCGAACGAACTGCGCACCATCCTTGCTGACCGAAGCCGTGAGTTCTCCACCCATCAGCCCAAGCCAGTTGCGATAGCCCGCAACCTTCTCCTCGACGCTCACGGTCGCGACCGAGTCCTCGAAGTCCATAATCGTTGTCACTGCCGATTCCAGCAGCACATCGGCGACTCCCGCTCGATCCGTCGAGCCGACAGCAGAAGCACGATCAATCACGATCTCGATGTGCAAGCCGTGATGCAGCAACACGATTGCTGACGGATCGGTGACTGGTCCACGATGCCCGACGAACGCAGACTCGTTTGCGAAGTGACGCGGTTGATCGCCGACAAAGGCGGAAAGTCGGCCCTCACTCACGGAGTAGCGCGTCACTTCGGCGTGCGAAGCACCCTGCAGTGGCACCACGGAGTCGAGAAACCCTCGAACCCACGCGACAACTCGATCGCCGCGCTCGCGGTCGTATGGTCCGGGTGCCGGCGCCGAGCCGAGCACATCGGTGCCGTACACCGCGTCGTACAACGAACCCCATCGCGCGTTCGCTGCGTTGAGCGCGTAACGCGCATTGGTGATGGGCACCACCAACTGCGGCCCGGCGATGGTCGCGATCTCGGGGTCGACGTTCGCAGTCTCGATCGTGAATGGCGCGCCGTCGGCGTGCAAGTAGCCGATCTCTTCTAGGAATGCGCGATACGTCGGTGCGTCGGGAACGCCTGGTTGACTGCGATGCCAAGCGTCGATCGACGCTTGCAGTTCGTCACGGTGTGCGAGCAAGGCCGCGTTGCGCGGCGACAACGTCGTGATCAACTCGCTGAGTCCGCTCCAGAACTTTGCGCCGTCAACGCCGATGGCCGGCAGGACTTCCTTCTCTACGAAGTCGACGAGCTGATCATCGACGCGCAGACCCGACTTGTCGTGCACTACACGGATGACTTCTCGAGGACGTGCACGCCACACGCCGAACCGAGACCGATCACGTGGGCGAGTCCGACCTTGGCACCTTCGATCTGGCGTGGGCCAGCCTCACCGCGCAGGTGATGACAGATCTCCCACACGTTGGCGATGCCCGTCGCGGAGATCGGGTGGCCCTTGGACTGCAGCCCGCCCGACACGTTGACCGGCGTCTTGCCATCGCGCCACGGCGCGCCCGACTCGAAGAACGAAACGGCTTCGCCCGGCGCGCACAACCCGAGGTTGTCGTAATGCACGAGTTCAGCGGTGGCGAAGCAGTCGTGCAGCTCGACGAGGTCGAGGTCGCTGGGGCCAACACCCGACTGCTCGTACGCGATCTTGGCGGCGTTGCGCGTGAGCGTGTTGACATCGGGCAGCACCTGGCACGCCTCCTGATACGGATCGCTGGTCAGCACCGACGCCGAGATCTTGACGGCACGGCGCCGCTGCTCGAGCGACATCGTCTTCAGCTTGCTGCCGCTGACCAACACTGCGGCGGCGGCGCCGTCGCAGTTCGCGGAGCACATCGGGCGCGTGTTCGGATACGAGATCATCACGTCGTTGATGATCTGGTCGTATGTCATCGCCTTGTTGTACGCGGCGAGCGGATTCAGCGTTGAGTGCGAGTGGTTCTTCTCGCTGATTCGAGCGAACACGCTGACGTCGGTTTGCCCGTACGCGTGCAGGTACTCCATGCCCACTTGCGCGAACACACCAGGCATTGCTTGCGTGCCGAGCCGACCATCGATGCCACCGACCGCGTCGTAGCGACCCTTCGGTTCCCACGGCGCGTCCTTGTTGCCAGACGCTGCTGGGCCGAGCAGACCCACACCAGAAAGCTTTTCGACACCAATAGCAAGACCCATGTCGGTTTCGCCGGCGCGGATCGCCATCACCACTGTGCGGATCGCGGTCGCGCCGGTGGCGCACGCGTTCGACACGTTGTAAATCGGCACGCCGGTCTGGCCGATCTGCTTGAGAATGTTTTGGCCCGACGCCGCACCGTTACCGAGCAAGTTGCCCGCGGCGACGACGCCAATGTCCTTCATCGTGACGCTGCCGTCAGCGAGCGCGGCGATGGACGCGTTGGCTGCGAGGTCGACCGCATCGAGATCGGGATGCTTGCCGAACTTGGTCATGTTGATGCCAAGTACCCACACTTCTTCGCTGGCGCTCATCGCGTCTGACTACCAAGGTCGGGTTCGAACCCGTAGTTGATCGCTTCCACGCCGGCGCTGTCGGCGCCGAGCGAGTAAGTCGCTAACCGAACCGCCATGCCGAGATGCACGGCATCGGGGGTCGGCTCGCAATTGATGACGTTGCCGCGCACGGTCGTGCCATCGCAGTCGACCAACCCAGCGACGAACGGCACCTCAACGCCGAGGCCGGCGAAGGCGACGATGCTGAACGAGCGCAGCGTGCCGTGAGTCGCGACCGCCACTGACTTGAACTCGGCACCGCTGCAGTTGGCACACAGGTTTCGGCGATCGAAGAAACGCGCACCACATGAGAGACACTCATGCGCCACCAGGTGCGGTTCGCCGTCGTTCAACTCGAGATAGCCGA
>JAYVVU010000375.1:0-2873 GCA_043786755.1 Actinomycetota bacterium | reverse complement strand
AGAGCGGCAATGTCGCGGTAAACCTCACATTCCAAAAACGCGATCTCCGACTTGGCATGATGATCTCGGTCGGCAACCAGGCGAGCCTTGGCTCCGAGGATGCGGTCGCGGATCTATTGCACGACGATCGCATCACCGCAATTGGCGTCTTCTTGGAAGCAGTTCGCGACGCACAACGTTTCGCCGAAGTTGCCGAGCTTGCAACGCGACGAGGCATCGGATTGGTTGCGCTGCAGACTGGTCGCTCCACTGCCGGTGCAATGATCGCCAACTCACACACAGGGTCGATGGCCGGGCGAGCGGCCGCCTACGACGCGCTTTTCACGCGCTATGGCGTCGCAGTCGTTCGCACTCCGTCGGAGATGCTGGAGAGCCTGAAGTTGCTCGACAATGGCGGACGGTTGCGGGGGCGCAAGATCGTTTCGCTCAGTTGTTCCGGTGGCGAAGCTTCGCTTGTCGCCGACCGTGCAGAAGGCACCGGGTTGCTTCTTGAGCCGTTCGAATCAGCGCACCGCGCGAAGATCGAGAACACGGTCACTGAGCTTGTGTCGGTGACCAACCCGTTCGACTATCAGACGTTCATGTGGGGCGACCGCCAGGCGATGGCGCGCACATTCACGGCCGTCATGGACGGACCGCAGGATGCAACCATCCTGCTGCTCGATGGTCCGAACACAGCTGCTAACGACCCAGGTTCGTGGTATCTCGCCGCCGATTCGTTCGCCGATGCAGCCGACGCGACCGGCGGTCGCGCGGTGGTCGTGGCCACACTCGCCGAGTGCGTCGACGAGCCGTTCCGCGCACACCTTGCCAAGCGCGGCTTGATCGCTCTGCTTGGACTTTCCGAAACTCTCGCTGCTCTTGATGCGGCGGCGTCGGTTGGGGTAACGACAAGCAGCAGTCGCCACGCTTCGGTCACTGCGCCGCGTGCAACCCGTGTCGTTGACGAAGCCAGCGCCAAGCAACGTCTGGCACAACTCGGCATCGCTGTACCGAACGGGCGAGTCGTCGCCGCCGACGATGTCGTTGCGGCGGCCGCCGAGATTGGTTACCCGATCACGCTGAAGGCGCTCGGCTTGTTGCACAAAAGCGAGGTCGGCGCGGTTCGCATTGGTTTGCCGAACGCCGAGGCATTGACAACCGCGCTGCGCGCGATGCCACGTACTGATGCTGGCTACCTAGTCGAGGCAACCGTTACTGACGTCGTCGCGGAGGTGCTCGTCACCGTGCGGCGCGATCCACCGATTGGTTGGCTGGTCTCCATCGGACACGGTGGTGTGACAACCGAGTTGTGGAACGACATCACCCATCTGCTCGCGCCCGTCACCGCCGACGAGGTCCGTGCAGCGCTCCACAAACTGCGCAGCGCGCCGCTATTGCGCGGCTTCCGCGGCCGACCAGCTGCCGATGTCGACGCGCTGGTCGGCCTCGTGGTCCGCCTGACAAATGCTGTCGTCGGTAGCGACGTGGTAGAGGTCGAGCTCAACCCGGTGTTGGTCGGCCAGCACGGAGCAATAGCAGTCGATGCCTTGATGACAGTGGAGGTCAGCGGGTGAGCGGATTTCGCGTCGAAGTAACAGACCAGATCGCGGTGCTGACGATTGATCGCCCGAAGGCGAACGCGATCGATTCGATTACCAGTCGCGCGATGGGCGATGCGTTCGTCGGTTTCGAGAACGACCCGGATGTCCGCGTGGTGATCGTCACCGGTGCTGGCGATCGTTTCTTTAGCGCTGGCTGGGATCTCAGCGCGGGCGAGGACTACGACATCGACAATGGCGTTGGCGGCTTCGGTGGTTTCCCCGACCTACCAAATCGGCGCAAGCCGGTGATCGCTGCCGTCAACGGTATGGCCGTCGGTGGCGGTTGTGAAATTGCAGTGGCGGCCGACCTCATCGTTGCCGCCGATCATGCACAATTCTTCGTGCCAGAAGCCGGACTCGGCATCCTTCCCGACGCGGGCAGTGTTCGACTCCCCCGCTTGCTGCCCGCACACATCGCAACGGAGCTAATGCTGACCGGTCGGCGCCTGCCTGCGGCCGAAGCTGCGCACTACGGATTGGTCAACAAAGTGGTACCCGCCTCCGAACTACTCGCCGCGGCGCAGGCGCTCGCGAAGGAGATTGTTGCATCGGCACCGCTGAGTGTCGCCGCGATTCTTGACATAAGTCGGCGCACAGCCAACATGGAAGTCGGCGACGCGATGAAGGCGATCCGCACCTTCGACAGTTATCGCGCGGCGATCGATTCCGACGACGCGCAAGAAGGCACCAACTCGTTCAACGAGAAGCGCTTACCTGTTTGGAAGGGTCGCTAGTCGTTCGCGTCGCTCAGCTAAAGCTTCCAGCGGCGAACAGGTCGGACTTGCGATCACCCAGCCCGTGTATCAGCTCGGCCACGCGGGCAACGTTGCCGACGTAGCGATCGCCGTCGGCGTCGGAGTGGGCGACGCTCAATGTCCACGACTCGCTCTTGCCCCATGGCGGCAGGAACACGCCACCGTTGTGCTGCACCAAGAAATGAAGATGGCTGATACCGGTGGAGATCTTGAGGAACTCGCGGTAGTTCTTGGCCGGACGGTCGTGAAACACAACCGATCCTTTAAAGCCGAACACCGCGCCATACGAAGGAGCCTCGGCGGTCGCCATTGCGGCCTGAGAACCAGCCAACATCCGTTTGCCAAGCGCCTCGGCTTTCACGTACGACTCGGGCGTGAGCACCTCGTTCAAGGTCGCGCGCGCCGCGGCCATCGTGAGCGGGTTGCCGTTGAACGTGCCGATCTGGTCGTAACGGCCGTCGCGAATTGCGGCCATCACTTCTTCGCTGCCACCGATCGCGCCACACGGCACGCCACCGCCGAGCGCCTTGGCCAA
>JAYVVU010000374.1:0-2873 GCA_043786755.1 Actinomycetota bacterium | reverse complement strand
CCAGTCGCGCGCCGGTGGGGGATTACCGCCGGTGAACTGCGCGATCGTCGCGGTATCCAGCGGCGATGGATTGTCGGAACTGTTTGGCCAACTTGGCGTGCAGGGTGTTGTCTCCGGCGGGCAGACGTTGAACCCGTCAACGGCGGAACTGCTGTCGGCGGTCGAAGCCGTCAACGCTCAGCAAGTAATCGTGCTGCCCAACAACAAGAACATCATCCCTGTCGCCGAGCAGTTGAACGAACTGTCGTCGAAGACGATCGTCGTCGTGCCGACCAAGACGATGCCTGAAGGTTTGGCTGCGCTAGTTGTGTACGACCCGGAAGCGGATGCCTCCGTGAACGCGAAGGCGATGGGGCAGGCCGCGTCGTCCGTGGTGACCGGCGAAGTGACGCAGGCGGTGCGCGCAACCAAGAGCGATGTCGGCCCGATCGACAAAGGCGACTGGATCGGGATCGCGCGCGGCGAGGGCATCGTCGCCGTCGCTGGCACGCTCGACGGTGCGACCGTCGCGCTGCTCGAGCGCTTGGTCGAACCCGGCACGGAGATCGTGACGATCGTTGAGGGCCAGGAAGCAACGGCGGGCCACACCGACGTGTTGCATGCCTGGCTCGACGAAAATCGCCCGGATGTAGAGGTCGAAGTGCACCGCGGCGGTCAACCGCTGTATCCGTATCTCTTCGGCGTGGAATGAGTGCGCTAACCCCTTCGACACCACTTACGTTGCGCGAGTTGTCCGCGATCGGGGTCGATCGGTTGAAGGGTGTTGGTGAGAAGAAGCTTGCTTCGCTGCGCGAGGTCGGCGTCGAGTCCGTGCTCGATCTGCTGACGACCTACCCGCGCCGCTGGGTCGATCGCACCAACGAGTGTCGTGTCAGCGACTTGCAGGCGGGTGTCGAGTCGCTCGTGCTCGTGACCGTGCGCAGCGCGACAAAGCGTGTCGGGCGCAACCGGCGCACGATCGTCGAAGCCTTGGTCGGTGATGGAAGTGGGCGCGTGCATGTCGTGTTCTTCAACCAACCGTGGCGCGAGCGGCAATTGCAAGAGGGGCTGCAGGTCGCGCTGTTCGGCAAGCCCGACGTGTATCGCGGTGGGTTGCAGATGACGAACCCGATCGTCGACCTGATCGGCGACCGAACGGGCCGCATCGTGCCGATCTACCCGCAGAGCGAGAAGGCCGCGCTGAACACGTGGGAGATCGCGGGTTGGGTTGAGGATGCGCTGAAGCGTTGCGAGGTTCGGGGAGTCGCCGATCCGGTTGCGCCGCCGGTGCTGCGGCGCCTGGGCCTGAGCGATCGACATCAGGCGCTGAAGAGCATTCACTTGCCCGAGACGATGGCGGAGAAGGACGATGCGCGCCGCCGCTTGGCGTTCGACGAGCTGTTGCGCGTGCAAGCCGTGCTGGTCATGCGCAAGCGCGCGATTGAGCGCGAGTCGCGCGGCATTCGCCACAACATCAATGGTGAACTGACGGCGCGTTTGCGCGATGCGTTGCCATACGAGCTAACCGGCGCGCAGACGCGTGTCATCGGAGAAATTGAGGCCGACCTGGCTGGCCCGCATCCGATGCATCGCCTGCTGCAGGGCGACGTCGGTTCCGGCAAGACGCTCGTCGCGGTCAGCGCGATGCTCACTGCGGTGCAGGGCGGCCATCAGGGTGCCTTGATGGCGCCGACGGAAGTTCTGGCCGAGCAACACGCGACCAGTGTTCGGCGATTGCTCGACGGCGTCACGGTGCCCGACCCGCGCAACCTGTTCGGTGATCGGCCGCTGCGCGTGAACCTGCTGACTAATCGGGTGACGGGCAACGAGCGTCGGGAGGTGCTTGCCGGGCTCGCCGAGGGCACCATCGACATCGCAATCGGAACGCATGCGCTGATCCAGGAAGGTGTTGAGTTCAACAGCCTGGGTGTCGTGGTCGTCGACGAGCAGCACCGCTTCGGCGTCGAGCAACGAGCAGCGCTGCGCGCCAAGGGCGATGGCGACTTCGTGCCCGACGTGCTGGTCATGACGGCGACGCCAATTCCGCGCACGGCGGCGATGACGGTTTACGGCGATCTCGACGTCAGCGTGCTCGACGAGATGCCGCCCGGCCGCACGCCGATCAAGACGTACTCGGCGGAAGGCCCGCTCATGGAACAAGCAGCGTGGGCATCCGTGCGCGAGGAAGTCGCGGCCGGTCGCCAGGCATACGTCGTGTGCCCGCTGATCGACGAGAGCGAGAAGCTGGAGGTCGCTAGCGCGCAGGAGACCTACGAGCGCCTCGCGCACGACGAGTTGAAGGGATTGCGACTGGCGTTGCTACACGGCCGCCTGCCGTCGGCGGAGAAGGAAGCGACTATGGATCGATTCCGGCGCGGCGAGATCGATGTGTTGGTCGCGACAACTGTGATTGAGGTCGGCGTCGACGTGCCGAACGCAACCGTGATGGTTGTACTCGACGCCGATCGGTTCGGCATCGCGCAGTTGCACCAACTGCGCGGACGTGTCGGTCGTGGCGAGCACGCCTCGCAGTGCTGGCTGCTCACGCAACAGCCGGCACACCCGGTCGCCGGTCAGGACGGTGGCAACCCGCGTATCGCGGCGCTCGTTGCCTCGACCGACGGCTTCGAGCTCGCTGAGGTCGACCTGGAACTGCGCGGCGAGGGCACGCTGATGAACACCGCGCAGAAGGGCCGCAGCGATCTACGACTTGCATCGCTGCGGCGCGACCGCGAGTTGGTGGTTCAGGCGCGGGAGGCCGCGTTCGAGATCGTTGACGACGACCCGATGCTCGATGTGAACCCGATTTTGCTCGACGAGCTACGGCTGTTGTTCACAGCCGACGACGAGGCCTTTCTCTTCAAGAACTAGTCGCGGCTGGAGTCGCGTTCTTC
>JAYVVU010000373.1:0-6700 GCA_043786755.1 Actinomycetota bacterium | reverse complement strand
CCGGGCCTCGCGGTGGTTGCCGAGACTCTCGGCCTCACCGAGGCCGAGGTTCGCGACGCCATCTCGAATGGTCAGACGTTGGCGCAGTTGGCTGAGGCTAACGGTTCCTCGGCTGCAGCACTCGTCGATGCCATCCTCGCCGACATCAAGACCCACGTCGACGAAAAGGTTGCTGCTGGCGAAATGACACAAGCAGAAGCGGACGCCCGTTTGGCAGACGCCGAGACCCGTGTCACTGAGTTCGTCAACAACACGATGCCGCCCAAGGGCGGGCCTGGCCACCCAGGTGGCCCGGGTGCTGACGACGATGGCGACGACGCCCCCGTCGACACCGCCGACGACGGTTCCTGAACCGGAACTGAAACGTCAACACAACGGCCGTACCGCGGCCACAACGTACGATCGGTCGAGGTGTGTGCCCCCCACACACTTCGGCCGATCGGCCGCGATTGCCCTTCAACTACACAGTTCCAACACTGGAGAAACGAATGAGCGCACGCATCTTGATTGCCGATGATGATCGGGCAATTCGCGAAGCGCTGACGCGAGCACTCACGCTCGAGGGTTACGACGTCGTGCAAGCACCCGATGGTGCGCAGGCGCTCGCTGCGATCGAACAGCACAAGCCCGACGTGGCAGTGCTCGACGTGATGATGCCCAACGTCGATGGCCTGACCGTGTGCCGCGTGTTGCGCGCCGAGCGCAATCGCATGCCGGTGCTGATGTTGACCGCACGCACCGAAACATCCGATCGTGTCGCTGGCCTCGATGCGGGCGCCGACGACTACGTAGCGAAGCCGTTCGAACTCGAAGAACTACTCGCACGCATTCGGGCGCTGTTGCGCCGCGTGCGCGGCGACGAGCCCGAGGGCATCGAGCCGGTGCAACTGTCGGATCTGCGCATCGACCCGACGGCGCGTCGCGTCTGGCGCGGCGGGCGCGAAGTCGAACTGTCGAAGACCGAGTTCGACTTGCTGGAACTGCTCGTGCGCAATCAAGGCATCGTGCTGGATCACAGCACGATCTACGACCGCATCTGGGGTTACGACTTCGGCCCCGACTCGAAGAACCTGGCCGTCTACATCTCATACTTGCGTCGCAAGCTGGAAGGCGAAGGTGAGGGCAAGTTGATCCACACCGTGCGCGGCGTGGGTTACACGGTGCGTGTCGGGTGAGTTTGCGCCTGAAGCTGATGCTGTCACTGATCGTTCTCGCGGTCGGCGCCACGCTCGCGATTGGCGTTGCCTCGTACACGACGACGCGTCACGAGTTGGAACAAACGGTCGATCGCTCGCTCGATAGTGCGTCGCGCCGACTCGATGGGCCGAATGTTCCGCAGGTGCCGGGTCGCCCGAACCGCCCGGGCACGTTCGAGCAGATTCTCGTGCAGCGACTCGCGCCCGACGGCAGCATCGCGGAAGCACCGGACTCGGGCGAGTTGCCGATCACCGCTGCCGACTTGGCAGTTGCGCTCTCCGTCGACCCCGACGCAATGAGTCGACACAACGTCGAGATCGATGGCGAACTGTTTCGCGTGCTCACGGTTCGCGCCGGTAACGGCGGTGGGGCGCTGATGTTGGCTCGCTCTTTGGACGAAGTGAAGCGTTCACTCGACAGCATTCTGCACAGCACGCTGTGGGCGGTGGCCGCTGTCGCCATCGTGTCGGCGCTCGTCGGCTGGTTGATTGCACGCCAGGTCACGCGTCGCTTGACGCGCCTCACCGTTGCGGCCGGTCTCGTCGCCAGCTCGGGTCGACTCGATGTCGAAGTTCCGACCGATGGCGCCGACGAATCGGGCAAGTTGGGGCGTGCGTTCGCAGGCATGTTGCAGTCGCTACAACGCAGCAAGCGCGAGCAGCATCAACTAGTGCAAGACGCCAGCCACGAGTTGCGCACACCACTCACCAGCCTGCGCACCAACGTCGCCGTTCTACGTCGCGGCTTCGAGCAACTGCAGCCGGAAGCGCGCGAGCAACTGCTTGCCGATCTCGACAGCGAGACGCGTGAATTGTCCGACCTTGTCAACGAGTTAGTCGAATTGGCCACCGAAGCGCGCGACGACGAACCGTTGCAACCTATGCGCCTTGTCGACGTCGTCGATCGCGCCGCCGAACGCGCGCGCCGACGATTCAATCGCGAGGTTGAAGTACGTGCCGATGCATCGCTCGTAGATGGTCGGCCCAGCGCTGTCGAACGCGCGGTGCAGAACTTGATCGACAACGCCTGCAAGTTCGCACCGACGGGTGCGATCGAAGTCACCGTGTTGAACGGCGCAGTGACAGTGCGCGATCACGGCCCTGGCCTGGTCGAAGCCGATATCCCGCACCTGTTCGACCGCTTCTACCGCTCGGTGCAGATGCGCGGCATGCCCGGATCGGGGCTCGGCCTCGCGATCGTTAAGTCGGTCGCGGACGCGCACGGCGGTTCTGTCTTCGCGCGTAACGCCGACGGTGGTGGCGCGGAGCTTGGAATCAAGCTAAACCCGTCCGGGTGAATCTGGTGGTGAACGGCAAGTCGCTGACCCTGGAACAAAAGGTCGCGCTGCTTGCGGGCCACGACAACTGGCACACCGAGAGCGTGCCCGGCGTGCCGGTGATGCGATGCAGCGATGGCCCGGCTGGCGTCCGCGGCACATCGTGGACCGGCCCGGCCTCCGCGTCGTTTCCATGCGGAACTGCGTTGGGTGCAACGTTCGACCCGGCGCTCGTGCATCAGGTTGCCGAAGCCCTGGCAGTCGAGGCACGCTCGAAGGGTGCCCACATGGTGCTGGCACCAACGGTGAACCTGCATCGAACGCCGATCGGTGGTCGCAACTTCGAGTGCTTCAGCGAAGACCCACTGCTGACAACGCAGCTCGCCGTCGCGTACGTGCGTGGTTTACAAAAACCAGGGGTCGATGGGCGCAGGGTTTCGTGCTGCATCAAGCACTTCGTCGCTAACGACACCGAGTTCGAACGGCACACGATCTCCAGCGACGTGGACGAGGCGACGCTGCGCGAGCTGTATCTCGCGCCGTTCGAGCGCGCGGTGCGTCCCGTTACAGATGGCGGTGCGGGTGCCGCGGCGGTGATGAGTTCGTACAACCGGATCAATGGCGTCTACGCGAGCGAGCACGCCGACCTGTTGCGCGGCGTGTTGCGCGACGAGTTCGGCTTTGACGGTGTCGTCGTCAGCGACTGGTACGGCACCCACTCGGC
The DNA here is from genome assembly GCA_043786755.1 of Actinomycetota bacterium. Classification (GTDB taxonomy): domain Bacteria; phylum Actinomycetota; class Acidimicrobiia; order Acidimicrobiales; family Ilumatobacteraceae; genus UBA668. Next base: position 3,503 of record JAYVVU010000373.1, on the reverse strand, counting down.
CGCGCAATCGTTGGACGCTGGTCTCGATCTCGAGATGCCCGGCCCGCCGCGCGAACGGGGAGACGCGCTGCTCGCAGCAGTGCGCGCCGGCGAGACGAGTGAAGCGCGTGTCGACGAGTCCGTGCGTCGGCTGCTGACGTTGTTCGAATGGATGGGGCTCGACTCCGAGAGCGAGCCGGCGGAGGAGGGCACGGACGATTCCGCCGCAACGCGTGCCGTGATTCGCAGGGCAGCGATCGCTGGCATGGTGTTGCTGCGTAACGAAGGTGCGGTACTTCCCTTGGCGGCGAAGTCGCAGATCGCATTGCTCGGCCCCAACGCAGAACGCGGGCAGGTGCAAGGCGGTGGCAGCGCGCGTGTGCGAACGACTCGGCCGTCGATGCCGCTCACTGCACTGCAAGCCCGCGACATCACCATCGTTCACGAGCCGGGTTGCAGTATCGAGAAGCGGCTGCGACCAATGCGTGGCGACTTCGCTGTGCACTACGAGGGTGTTGACGGGGCAACCGCCGACGCGACCACCGATCGCTTGAACTTCATTTGGCTAGAGAAGCCAGCGCCGAACATCGAGCACTCAGCCTTCGGTGTCAGCGCTGATGGCACATTCACGCCGGACGTCACCGGCGATTGGCAAGTCGCACTCACCGCCGTTGGCTCCGCAACTTTGCGTATTGATGGCGAACTGATCGTCGATCTCTCGACGCCGCAAGTCGATGGCGCTTTCTTCGGCCTCGGCAGCCAAGAGATCCGCATGACGCTCGCCTGCGAAGCGGGTGTGGCGCGGCGAGTGCAGGTCACCGTCGCGTTTGAGGAACGCGCGCAGCTACGCGGCCTGCTCGTCGGCGCGGAAGCTCCCGTCGTCGACGATCCAATGGCTCGCGCCGTGGAGGCCGCACGCGACGCCACCGGTGCCGCGGTCGTGATCGTTGGCACCAACGCCGATTGGGAAACCGAAGGCGAAGACCGCGAGACCATGTCGCTGCCCGGCGATCAAGACGAGTTGATCCGACGCGTCGCCGCGGTGAACCCGCGCACGGTCGTGGTCATCAACGCCGGCTCCCCGGTGTCGATGCCCTGGCTGGACGACGTCGCCGCGGTGTTGCAGGTGTGGTTCCCAGGTGAAGAATTCGGCGAGGCGCTGGCCGATGTGCTGCTCGGTGTCGCCGAGCCGGGTGGACGACTGCCGATCACCATCCCGCGTCAACTCGCCGACACACCAGCGTTCGCGCATCACCCGGGTCGCGACGGGCGCGCGGTGTATGGCGAAGGCCTGCTCATCGGCCACCGTTGGTACGACGCGCATGGCATCGAGCCCGCGTTCAGCTTTGGCCACGGTCTTGGCTACACGACATGGGAACTCGGCGAAGCGAAGGTCATCGGCGAAGTTGATTCTGTGTGTTTCGTGATGGTCCCAGTACGCAATACCGGAGATCGCGCGGGAAGCACAGTCGTGCAGTGCTATGTCGAGCCGCTCACGCCGACGCCAGGTCGTCCGTTGCGCACGCTGCAGGGCTTCGCGAAAGTCACGGCCGAAGCTGGCCAAGAGGTGCAGACGATCTTTACTCTGGACCGGAGAGCTTTCAGTCGTTGGGATGTCGCGACGCACGAATGGGTACGGCCAGCGGGCGACTACGCAATCCTGCTTGGTTGGTCAGCTGCGGATCTCAGCCGGGTGCACGTGAATCGTGTACCCGCTTCGGCGTGATCGACATGAACCGCAGGCCGCTGTCACCAAACGTTCCCATCAAGTCGACCAACACGTGCATCGGATCGGACACGTACACGCAGTAGGTGCCATCGGGGTCGACCGGCACGATCGCCGCGTTCGCAACGCCGCTACCGACGACGGTGTTCACGTTCGAGAACTCCGGCATCGCCGCGCTGAGTGCCGAACACGGCCCTGCGCTGGCGAAAGCGCCGTTGTTGCTCGCGTCGACGGTCGTCACGTTGATGACTACGGCCTTCGCTCCGGTTGGCGCCTTCATGTGGATGATCTGGCCGCTCGCGTTCAGTTCGCTGCAATGTTGCACGACCGTCAGCGCGTCGGTCCAGCATTGCCGCGTGTCGACCACGCGGGCCGGCGTGCTTGCGGTGAAGCCGAGCCCGCCCTGCGCCCACGGTGCGAAGAAACCCTGCACGTCGACCAGTTGGTGCAACGTTGTTTGCGAGTAAGCGCAGAACTCTTCGCCGGCAGGGATGCTCGCCGATGGCGAAAGCGTCAGGTTGGCGACAATGTCGCCCGTCACGAAGTTGATGTTGCTGTGCGATTGGGGCCCAGGCTGTAGGGCAGTGCAGTCGTCAGCGGTCAGATAGCCGACCGCGTTGGGTTGGATGACGGTGAGGTTGGCGATCGTTGCAATTGCATCGACGGGCGCCGTCGCGACCGACGAAACTTCAGTTCCCGCCGCGACTGGGCCAACAGCGGTACACACGCCGTCGGGCGTGCAGAACGGAGTCTGTCGTGTATCAACGGTTCGTGTGGGAGTGATCGGGGTGTAGAGCGCGCCGTTCGGTGCTGAACCTGATGGCGCGAAGAAGCCCTGCACGTCGACCATCGAGTGCATTCCGGTCGAGTTATAGAGACAGAAGCGTCCTTGCGAATCGATCGGCACGATCGCAGTTGCGGCCACCGCGCGGCCAACACGAATGTTGCCGTTCGACCATGCACGCATCTCCGGGGGAGTCCCGCTGCACGACTCGGCGGTGAAGTACCCGTTGTCGTTTGAGTTCGCGCCCGTGATGTTCACGAGCGCAGCCGTTGCGCCTGCTGGTGCGCCAGTTTTGATCACCATGCGTGTGCCGGCCGGGGGAATGTTGGGACCGAAGCAACGCTTCTCAACGGCGCCGCTCTTGTTCACGACTTCAAACTTGGCGGTATAGCCGAGGTTGAAGCAGAGAATCGCGCGTGCCTGCTCGACGCTGCCGTTGAACTCGAAGTGCATTGGGTCGCGACTCGACGATGTCTTCTCTTGATCCGGCGATGAACATCCGCTGCTCCACCCGTAGCCGCCCCAATACAAGCCCCACTTCTCGGCAACTTGGATGACCCATTGCGGCATGTCGGTCTTGATCGGTGTCTGACAGGAGCTCGCGCCGTTGATTCCGGTCTGCGTCTGCATCGGGTTCTGCGAAGTGTTGAGGTCGCTGGCGAGGCCGTAGGCGTGATTCGAAAGCGACGAGCGGGTCAATCCCCGGCAGTCCTTGCGCGTGCTGGCGGTGCATCGGAACGAATAAGCCCCGGTTCCGTTGTAGATGGTGTAGCCGCGCGCCTGAATCTCGGTAAGGAAGCCGATGAACAACGGCAGCGCGTCGGGTTGCGTGCTGAACTGGCCAGGCCGTACCGATCCGATCTGCGTGGGGTTGCCTACGAACGACCGCTCCCACTCGGCGAGCGCCGGTGAACCGTTGTAGCTCGAACCGTTAAACCACCAGCCAGCGCCAGGGAAGCCATCGCCTGCCTCGCCAGGAAACGGCGGTGTCGGCCAGCCGCGAGTCTCGGGCAA
>JAYVVU010000372.1:0-2879 GCA_043786755.1 Actinomycetota bacterium | reverse complement strand
GCGACCAAATGGCCGACGCGCTGCTGTTCCGCACGATCGCCACTGTGGCGCTCGACGTTCCAGTGGGCAAGGTCGACGACTGGCGCTGGCAAGGGCCGACCGAATCGTTTGCGGCGGTGGCTGCGAAGTTGGGTGCGCCCGATCTTGCGGCCCGCGCTGCGCGTATCGCGGAAAGAGTTTCCCGCTGACTGTCGTGCCCGCTGACTGTCGTGCCCGCTGACTGTGGTGACGGCCAGGTGGTCTGCGGCACACAAGCGGCACCGTTGAAGGCTGCTGCCTTCCGGCCCTGACCTGATTCCCGGACGCTCGTCGCACAGGACCCGACCATCACCACACTCAGCGGGTGAGTCTCACTGTAGTGGCGCTGCCGTTTCCCCACTACCGTGTCGTGGCTCTGCCGTGAAGGTAACGGTTGAAGGGCACGGAGGGGTGCGAGAGCGGCCGAATCGGCACGCTTGGAAAGCGTGTGAGGCGCAAGTCTCCGTGGGTTCGAATCCCACCCCCTCCGCCGACTGAAGTTTCAACTCTGCTGTTCTGCCACTGTGCGGTTGGCGAGTCCCGAGACCGCCGGCCCGAAAAGCACGTGGCCGTCGTCAGCGCCGAACCGCGAGCCGTGACACGGGCAGTCCCATGAGCGCTCGAGCCCATTCCATCGCACGATGCACCCGAGGTGTGGACACACCGCCGAGAACTTCGAAACAGTGCCGTCGTCCGCTCGGAACACGGCGACCTTGTGCGAACCTTCCTGCACCACCGCGCCGCAACCGGATGGCACGTCGTCCACTGATGCGACGTCTGCGCTGTGCAGATGATCGGCGTATTGCAACACAACGTTGGCGGTCTCCTTGACGAATTCGCCAGCCGCAGAAAGGGTCTTGCGCGACGGCCTGTACAAATCGGCCCACGGGTTTTCGCGTCCCATGATGAGGTCGGTGAGCAGCAGGCCAGCGATCGTCCCGTGCGTCATGCCGTTACCGGAATCGCCAGTAGCGATGAACACGTTGTCGGCATCGGCTGGGTTGCGGCCGATGAACGCGAGGCCGTCGATCGGCTCGAGCACCTGACCCGACCAGCGCAGGTCGAAATCGGTGACCATCGGGAATCGTTCGCGCGCCCAATCCTCGAGCTTCTTGAAGCGATCACCAGCGTCGTTGGCCTGTCCGGTCTTGTGATCTTCGCCGCCGACGATCAGGTAGTCGCCTTCGTCACTGTGGTGCACGCGCACGTAGTGATAAGGGTCGGGCGTATCCCACAGCAGAATGTGAGGAACGGACCCGACTGGGATTTGTCCAGCGACGACGTATGTGCGGTACGGCGCCTGCTTCGTGTGAATGACGACGCGGTCGTTGAAAGGCGTGTTCGTCGCCACCACGACGTGTGCGGCGCGCACGACGCAACCGTTGGTGGTTTCCACGCGGGCCGAACCTTTGGCTGAGTCGACGCTGTCGACGTGGGTTCCGGTGTACAGCCGACCGCCCTTTCGTTCGAATGCGCGAGCAAGTTCGTACAGATAGTCGAGAGCGTGAATTTGTGCTTGACGAGGAAAGTGCAGCGCAGGGCCGAATTCGAATCCGTCGTACGGAACGCGATCGATGAGCTCAACACCAATGAGGCCAGCGCGATGCGCGGCTGCTAGTTCGGAGGTGAGCGCGTTGCTCGCTTCGCCGACCGGTTCGACCAGGTAGCCGTCGACTCGTTCGAATGCGCAGTCGATTCCTTCAGCCTTCACGATGCGTTCGATCTCAACGATCGCTGCCGTGTGACTCTCCGCCGCGAGCCGTGCACCGTCCTGCCCGTGCAATTGCTCCAGCCGCCCGTACCGATCGTCCAGCGCGTGCGTGAGGTGGGCGGTCGTCCTACCGGTCTCGCCGCCGCCAATGGGACCGTCGTCAAGAAGGACGACTGAACGACCCTCGCACGCCAGCAGGTAGGCGGTCGTCAGGCCAGCGATGCCGGCCCCGACGACACAAACATCGGCCTCGACGTTGGAAGGGAGTTGGGTGCGTTGGGCTTGGCGAGCGGTGTCTTCGCTCGCCGTCATCCAGAGGGAAAGCGTTCTTCCCGAGTCGGTGGGCGCGTGCTCGTTGTCAGTCATAGTCTCGGCTACCCGGAGACCGTCGTCAGCAAACGCGGTCGTGAACAAACGCGGCCCGGTACGTTGCTTATGTGTCAACGACGGAGGCAGACGCTGAGTTCATGAGCATCGCGCTTGTTGAGGCTCGGGCGGCGCTGGCTCACGACGATGTTCCGATCGGCGCTGTCGTTGCCCGCGGTGGCGTGGTGATCGCGCAGCGGCATAACGAGCGCGAGCTCATCGGCGATCCAACGGCGCATGCTGAGATCCTCACTCTTCGTGATGCCGCTGCGGTTGTGGGGCACTGGCGGCTCAACGATTGCACCCTGTACGTCACGCTGGAACCATGCACGATGTGTGCTGGAGCCCTAGTAAATGCAAGGATTGGGCGAATTGTGTACGGAACCGCCGATCCGAAGGCCGGGGCCGTCGACAGCTTGTATCGGATCTGTGCCGACGAGCGCCTCAATCATCGTCCGCCCACGGAGAGTGGTGTTCTGGCGGAGGAGTGCTCGCGATTACTGAAGGATTTCTTCGCCGCTCGCCGAGGTTAGAGGGCTCGCGGCGGCGACTTGGCTGCCTCGTCGTCGGCTGGCGTGAGCACCGAGTCGATGGCGGCAAGTGCACGTCGAACAGCATCGGCTACCTCGTCGGCGATGGAGCTGGGAACTGCTGCCCCGGCAACTGCTGGCTGCGGTGCGGGAGTTGCCGCTTGCGTCGGGGGATAGCTGGCAGCCGGTTGCACAGTTGCCGGCTTCGGCGCCTCCGGCTCGGTTGGCCAAGCACTGAGCTCGACACGCTCGGG
>JAYVVU010000371.1:0-6712 GCA_043786755.1 Actinomycetota bacterium | reverse complement strand
GTGTAATTCCCGGCCAGCAGCCGGCGATCTATACCTCGTGACGGACAACCAACTGCCAATCCTGGCTGACGGCCTTTTCGACGGCGGACTCGCCGCCGACGTGGCGCCGAAGGATTTGCGTGCGGCCGTCGACGTCCTGCGCGCCGCCCAGCAATCGGGTTCGGTCGCGGAGTTGGCTCTCATGGCCGACAAGGTCCATCAGTTCTCAGCCGAGGTCAATGCCGGCGCGGTTGCAGTGGGCATCCACAGCAGCTCGCAGGCGGCCACCACAACTTTCTTGACGCAAGACATCACGAGGAGCAACACCATGTTCGCAACGCGCATCACCCGCAAGGCTTTCACGATCGTCGCCATCACTTTGCTGGCGGCCGGTACTGCTGCGGCAGCTGCCGGCGGCGCGCTACCGATGTTCGTCGACGACGAGCCGAAGGTGGTCGTTGAAAGTGCTGACGATGGCGATGTCGCTGTTGCTGACGATGTCAACGACGATTCGACCGACGACGATTCAGGCGACGAGGAAACAAATACGCCGCCGACCGTCGACGACGCCATCGAGAACAACAATGGCGATGTCGATCACCATGGCAAGTGCACCGCATGGACGAATGGTGCCGCGAAGAACGCGACCAACAAGTCGTTCGCCGAGCTGCAAGTCGCGGCCGACGCAGCTGGCGTGACCATCGATGAGTACTGCGCAGCGTTCCTGGCAACCTCGGACGGCGACGATTCGAACGACGACTCGAACGACGACTCCAGTGACAACAAGACCAACAAGGGCAACGGGAACTCGGGTAACGGGAACTCGGACAACGGGAACTCGGACAACGGGAACTCGGGCAACGGGAACTCCGGTAACTCCGACGATGAGGAAGACAACGGCAGCTCGGGTAACGGCAGCTCGGGTCACGGCAACTCGGGTAGTGGCAACTCGGGTAGTGGCAACTCGGGTAACGGTCACGGCAACTCCGGCCACGACAAGGACGAGTCAGAGGACTGAGCGGCCGCTCGCCCTACGAAACCTCTAAGTGGTGAGGGCTCCGGCCACGATGATGTGCACTTCGTCGCCGCTCAGTTCGTCCTGATCGACCAACGCATCCGCAAGTGCGAGTAGCGCACGGCGATGTTCCAGCACGGCACACGCCGCACGATCCGCCGCAGCGTTCATCAGTTCGTCAGCCTTCGCACGAGCGGTGGTGTCCTGAAACACCTTGGCCACCAGGTTGCCTCCGGGTGAGCTTTGCGCAGCATCGAGGCTCAGCAAACTGTCGCTTGCACCCAACATTCCGACCAGTTCGGCCGCGATGGTCGTCGCGGTGTGCAAGTCGTTGGCCACTCCGCTTGAGGCTTCGCCGAACTCTTGAATCTCGGCAGCGCGACCGGCAAGTGTCACCATCATGATGTCGCGCGCTTCGCTGGGGGTTTGTAGGTAACGCTCGTCAACTTCGTCGTGAGCCACTAAGCCGATCGCACCCGATCGACGCAGGATGCTGGCGAGCTTGACGTCGCGACCGGCCAGGGCCGCTGTCAGCGCGTGACCGGCTTCGTGGATCGCCACCCGCCGACGCTCGTCGGGGTGATAGCCGACTTCCTGCGCAAGCCCGACTTCGGTGATCAACTGCGCCGCAATGACGTCGTGGTAACGCATTGCAACCCGACCGTCGCGCAACGCAACGATGAGAGCTTCGTCGAGCAGTCGCTCGATGCGCACAGGTGTGTACCCGGCGGTGAGGTCGGAAACTAACGAAGCTGACACCGACAGTTCGTGATTCTTGCGCGCGAGGTAGTACTCGGCGATTTCGAGGCGGTCGGTGCGTGGCGGAAGATCGAAGTGGATCGTGCGATCAAATCGGCCTGGGCGCGTCAGTGCCGGGTCGAGGTCGGCGGCGCGATTAGTGGCAGCAATCACGAGCACGTTTGCTTCATTGGCGATTGGGCGGCGCACAGCGAAGCGACGCGGCAGCAATCGATTCAACTGACGCGCGAGCGTGCCAGCAAATCGGCGGCGTGTCGACGGCAATCCGAAGCTCTGCATCTGGACCAGCAACTCGTGCACGACGCCTGCGCCGCCTTCGCGACCACGCGCCGTACCGATCGCATCGAACTCGTCGATGAAGCCAATGGCACCACCCTTTGACCGAGCCGCGCGGCGCAGCGCCTTGAAGTAGTTGCGCAACTTTCTGTTCGTCTGACCGACGAACATCGATTGAAACGCGCTCGCCGACACCGAAAGGAACGGCACGTCGGCTTCAGCCGCGAGCGCATTCGCGAGGTATGTCTTGCCGGTGCCGGTTGGACCTTCCAACAAAACACCCCGGCGCGCAGAGCCACCCATCTGCTGACGAAACGTCACGTGATTGAGGAACAGGCTGAGCGTGTCGACGACGTCGCGTTTGGTGGTTGAGGCACCGACTACGTCGCTGAGCCGAACCGGCAAATCTTCGGCGCGCAGAACAGTGTGCGGTGAACGACCAATTGCCACGTACGCGGCGAGAACGAGCAACGCGGCGACCAGCAACCCGATCACGATGGCTGCAATTTGCGGGTTGTCGCGCACGATGAGGGGCATCTCGAGCTTCATTTGTGCCACGTTCATCCTCGCCGACCCCCTGTGTTGCGGGCATCGTAGCACCGATCTCACGTAGAGTGTCAACGTACTACTCTGTGCGTTCGCCTCTTCGCGGCATGCGAGAGCGGTTGACGAACCCTTGAGCAACGCTCGCGATTGCGGTCGAGTGGTGGGCCGAATGGCCCTAGAGCAAACCACCGTGTGGCACTGCTAGCCAGCCAGCCAAACCTTCAGGCTGTGTTTGTACAAGTGATTCGAGGGTAGCCCTCACTCCACAGGTCGTTTGCTCAGCAGCGACCACGAAAGGAAACTAATGAAACGCCGCACACTCGATTATGCGTTCAGCATTGGCGGCGTGCTATTCGCCGTCTTGCTGCTTGTCCTCGGCCTCGTCCTGAAGAACCAAGGCGACTTTGCAAAGAACTACGTCAAGGATCAGCTGTCCCAGCAGCAAATCACGTTCACGCCCGAGGCGGGTCTGAACGGTGAGCAAGACGATGCACCATGCCTCATCAACTACGCCGGCACCGCGCTGGATAGTGGCAAGAAGGCCGAGTGCTACGCCAACGAATACATCGCGTACCACCTCGCCGAGAGCGCAAAGGGCGCTGGTTACGAAGGCGCCACCTACGCCACCCTCGGCACCCCGCAGCGTGAACTGCGCACCGAGTTGGCCGCCGCCAAGGACGCTGGTGAGGACACCACCGAGTTGCAAGCAAGCCTCGATGCTGTCAACGCATTGCGTGAGACCATGTTCAAGGGCGAGACCCTTCGTGGACTGCTGCTGACCACCTACGGCTTCAGCATCTTCGGTGATCGTGCCGACCTCGCCGCCCTGGTGTGCCTGATCGGTGCTGCGTTGCTCCTGCTGCTCTCTGTGGCTGGCTTCGCACACGCACTGATGTCGCACAAAGGCGACAAGGTGGTCGTTCCAGTAACTAACTAGTACCAGTAACGAGCTAGCTGTCCTGATCGGGTCGTTGGCGAGCGCGCTTGCGCTCGCCAGCGGCCCGTTTGTCGCGTAAACGGGTCTCGCGCGCGCTGCGGCTCGGACGTGTTGGTGCGCGTGGCGGCCGCGGTGGTGCTGCCGCTTCATCGAACCGCAGAAGTGCCTCCGTCCACGCCAACTGTCGGTTGCGCCATTGCGACCGCGACTTAGCCGAGGTCGCGACCACCGTCGGCCCGAGCTCCGCGGTCACCCGGTCGGTCACGACCGCGGGCAAGCCGGTCGCGGCTACATCGATCGTGATGGTGACTGCCGAGTCGGTTTTGTTCGCGTGCTGCCCTCCTGGTCCGCCGCTGCGCGTCGCCGACCAGCTGACGGAAGCGACCGCGAGGCGATGGCCGCGGCCGGTGAGGTAAAATCCGTCGACCGGTTCCTGCGAGGCCGCTGGCACCGTTACGTGTCCTGCACCATTACGTGTCCTGCTGCATCGTGGCCCACAGGCCGTGCTCGTGCAGCTTGAACACATCGATCTCGGCCTTCTCGCGAGCGCCACTGCTAACGACCGCCCGGCCCTTGTGGTGGACGTCGAGCATCAACTCGGTCGCTTTCTCGAGGCTGTAGCCAAAGACCTTCTGGAAGACGAAGGTGACGTAGCTCATCAGGTTGATCGGGTCGTTCCAGACCAACACGATCCACGGCCGATCGGCGGAGAGGTGCTCGTCAATATCGGGTTGTTCGACCTCCGTAGGTGCAACGACTGGCGCAACGGTGGGCATTACCTCACAACGTACCCGTACGATGGCGACCTATGGCTGTCGGATCGCGCCCGCTCGTTCCTTCCCGGTTGGCCCCGGGTGGTGTGGCGCATAGTTCGCGGCGCACCCCCACCTCACGCATCGGCGGCTTCATTGCGCTGACCAAGCCACGCATCATTGAACTGCTGCTGATCACGACTGTCCCGACGATGGTTCTGGCTGCCGGCGAGTGGCCGCGGACGTCGCTGGTGTTGATCACCCTGCTCGGCGGCACACTCGCCGCCGGCGGTGCGAACGCCATCAATATGGTGGTCGACCGCGACATCGACGCACTGATGCCTCGCACGCAGGGCCGCCCGCTGGTCACCGGCTTGGTCAAGCCGCGCGAGGCATTGGTTTTTGCGCTGACGCTCGAAGCGGTGGCATTCCTAGTGTTGTGGCGTTGGGCCAACCTGCTGTCGGCCGTGTTGGCGCTCTCCGCCACCCTTTTCTATGTCTTCATCTACACGCTGTGGCTGAAGCGCACGAGCACCCAGAACATTGTGATCGGCGGGGCTGCCGGTGCTGTTCCAGTGCTGGTCGGCTGGTCGGCTGTGCAGAACAACGTGGCCTGGTCGCCGGTGCTGCTCTTCGTGGTCATGTTCTTATGGACACCACCACACTTCTGGGCGCTGGCGATTCGTTACGCCGACGATTACCGCGCGGCGAACGTGCCGATGCTGCCCGCCGTGGCCTCGCTGGAGGTGACGGTCAGCAAGATGGTGCGCTACACCGCGCTGATGGTCGCGGGCACAATCGCACTTTGGCCGGTCGCCGAACTAGGCCCGCTGTATGGCATCGCGGCGATCCTGCTCGGGGCGCTTTTCCTGTGGGGGACGATCGATCTCGGTCGCAATCCGACCGCGGCGCGGTCGATGCGGGTTTTTGGCTACAGCATCAGCTACGTCACCCTTTTGTTCGGCGCGATGACCGCCGATGTGCTGATCCGATCACCACACTGAGGATTTTCGTTCCGCCGAGCCTTGCAGGGTAATGTCAAACCTGTCGCGCGTCCCCGCACGAAATGAGTCTTTCGCCTATGACCACCATCGACACCACCGCGAGTAGTGCCCCGACTGCGGGCACTGGTCTTGCGTGCGTTGCCGAGTGGCTAACCACCACCGACCACAAGCGAATCGGTCGCCTCTACATCGGTGGTGGCGCGCTCGCATTTCTCAGTGCTGCCGTCGTCGCCGTTCTGCTGGGTGCCGAGCGCATCTCCACCAGCAGCGAGATGATCGAAGTCAACTCGCTGCCGCAACTGTTCGCGTTCGAGCGCTTCGGGCTGACGTATCTCGCGTTGGCACCGCTAATGATCGGCATCGCGTTGGCGATCGTGCCGTTGCAACTCGGTGCCCGTTCGCTCGCCTTCCCGCGCGTAGCGGCCGCCGGCTTTTGGCTGTGGCTGGTCGGCGCCGCGCTGGCCATCTACTCCATCATCAATAACGGTGGCCCCAATGGTGGCAACCCGCGATTCGTCGAGCTGTTCACGTTGTCCGCGTTGCTCGTCATCGCAGGTCTCGTTGCTGGGGTCGTATCGCTCGCCACCAGCATCCTCACCACGCGTGCGCCGGGTATGAACATGCGCCGCATTCCGTTCTTTTCGTGGTCGGTGCTGATCGCATCGCTCGCGTTGCTGATCGCGTTGCCGGTTGTCGCCGGCGACTTGCTCTTCGCGTGGCTCGCTTATCGCTACCCGTCACCCGAGAACGTGCTCAGCGGAAGTCGCACGATCAACGATTGGGTCGGCTTTGGTTTCAGTCAGCCAACAACGTTGCTGTTCGTCGTTCCGGTGTTTGGTTTCTTCGCCGAGACAGTGGCTACGGCTACCGGTCAGCGCTTGCGTCCGCGGGGCGTGGTGTTCGGCGCGATTGGTCTGGCCGGCCTTGCAGTGTTCGCGACCGTCGTGCAGGCACCGGTCACCATTCGTCCTGCATTCTCGGCGCTTGCCTTTGGTGACAAGCTTGCCGATCTCGTGCCGTTCGCGATGGTGCACGGGCTGCCGTTGCTCGGCGCTCTTGCGGCCTTCGCGCTTGTGGCAAAGAACTTGGCGACGAAGCCGAAGCTGCAAGCGCCGCTGTTCTTTGCGCTCTTCGCAACGCTGTTGGCTTTGTCGGCGGCGGCAGGCAGCGCGTTGTTGCACGTCGGCGATGCTGCGCTTGGTGGCACGACCTTCGAAGAAGGCAACTGGCTGACAGTCGTGTTCGCTGGTGTGCTTGCGGCGATGGGTGCAGTCGTCTACTGGGGTCCGAAGTGGTGGGGCCGCGAACTGCCGAACAAGGCAGTGCTGCCACTCGCACTGCTCGCCTTCCTCGGTGCCGAACTCGCGACGCTTCCGCTGTTGGTTGCAGGCTTCGCCGATCAGCCGAGTGCTGTGTTCCCTGCGATGAGCGCAGACTCGAACGC
>JAYVVU010000370.1:0-2882 GCA_043786755.1 Actinomycetota bacterium | reverse complement strand
GTGGAATGGTTTGTCGATCTTGCGGCGGATATTCGACATGTGCACGTCGATCACGCTCGGGTCGCCGTCGTACGCGAAGTCCCAGGCATGTTCCAACACCTCCGCCTTGGACACCACCTCACCGTTGCGCCGCGCGAGAAATTCCACGATCGAGAATTCCTTCGCAGTCAGATCGATGATCTTGTCGCCGCGGCTGCAAGCGTGGGCGGCCGGGTCGATCACTAGGTCACCGATTGTTATCTGTACCGGCCGCTCGGCGGCGCCGCGCCGCAACAGCGCGCGTAGGTGGGCGACAAGAACTACATACGAGAACGGTTTGGTGAGATAGTCGTCGGCACCGGTGTCGAGTGCTTCGGCTTCGTCAAGCTCGCCGTCCTTGGCGGTCAACATCAAAATTGGTGTCCAGTTACCGGCTTCACGAAGTCGTGCGCACACCTGGAAGCCGTTGACTTTGGGCAACATGATGTCGAGAACGATCGCGTCGTACGGGTTCTCCGCGGCCAACCAGAGGCCCTGTTCGCCATCTAGAGCGTTGTCGACGGCGAAGCCCTCGGCCTCCAGGCCGCGCCGCAACGTAGATGCCAGCCGCTTGTCGTCTTCGATCACCAGAATCCTCACGACGACAGCGTGACAGGTCGAACCTGAAGCTCGGCCTAAGCGCCGCTTTAGGTCCCTTCGGGTCGGCTCAAGGTTGACAAGCGCATCCTGACCACATCGGAAGCGGAACCCCCCGACCCGTGCAACGAAAGGACAAGCAACATGACTTCCCGATTGAAGAAGGCCAGCTACACCACCATTCTCGGACTCGGTCTATTTGCCGGAGCCGCTGGTATCGCCGCCGCCTCAACTGGTGGTGGTGCCCGCACCCCGTCGAACGAGACACCTGAGGCACCTGGCGACAGCGGTGTCAACTGCGAAGATGGCATCGACACGGCCACTGGCCTTGAATGCGATGGTGGCCCGGCGGTCGCGCAGGCAGACGAGGCCACTGAGGCCCCGAGTGCTGAAGGGTCCGACGCGGTAGATACCGATGCTGTCGAGGACGAGACTGACGGCGTTGACGACGCCACAGAGGTCGAAGGCTCCGACGAGGCCGACGAGGCCGACGGTATCGATCATCAGAATGAAGGCGAAGAGACCGGCAACAACGGCGACGGCGTAGCCGACGCTGACGATGCCAACGAAGCTCCCTGAGCCCTCGTCAACACAGCATTACGAACGAAGGGGAAGGACCACAGCGGTCTTTCCCCTTCGGCGCGCCTGTGGGGTCAGAGCGCTGCAGGAGTTACGCGTTGAAGAACGATGTCAATGCGCGGCGTCGGCCCTGCGTGGGCGATGGTCAGTCGCCCGGGCAGGGCTGCGATCAGTCGTTGGGCGAGGGGTAGGCCGAGTCCGTGGACCGAACCGTCGACGGTCGGCGGATCGAATTGCGTGGAGGTCGCCGACTCGTTTGCGAACCCCGGTCCATCGTCGGAGATCGTCACGGTGACCGTGTCATCCCCGACTGTGTGGTCGACATTCACCGCGCCGCCGCCGTGACGAAGGGCGTTGTCGATCAGCACGTCAAGTGCGTGACGCAGCATCGCTGGGTTGCCCTTCACGGTCGGGGTGTACCGCGCGCCGGTGATCGTCAACGAACGTCCGGCGCCAGCGAACCTGCCGCGCCACGCAGACTCGACTTCGACAAGGACGTCGGCGAGTGATACCAGCGTGTCGGCGACGTTGGACGTACGGGAAATGCTGAGTAGCTCGGTGATGGTTCGCTCGAGCCTGTCGATATCGCCGATCGCTTCGTGGAGCACGGCTGTTTGATCTTGGCGGGGGAACTGCAACTCGGTCTCGATCGCGGCGCGCAGGCCAGCGAGGGGTGTGCGAAGTTGATGCGACGCATCAGAGCTGAAAGCACGCTCTCTCGCAACCAGGTCGTCGAGTCGTCGTGCTGTCGCTGTCATCGCCCGCGCCGCTTGGTCGAGTTCGGGGACGCTGCTCCGCGGGACGTCGATAGTGAAGTCTCCGTTGCCAAGTTCGACAGCCGCATCGCGCAGGCGGCGGACGGGCCGCGCCAAGCGGCCGGCGAGGAGGAAGCCAATCGCCGCGCCGACCCCGAGGACAGTGACTGCCAGGCCAGCAAGTAGAGCCTGGATACGTCGGGTGCGCGACTCGGTGGCCGCGGTGGACTGTTCGGCACGGATTGCACCGATCACGCGCTCGTCGGCAGCGATTGGAACGGCGACGATGCGCGCCCTGCCGTCCTCGACATCGGCGATCTTGTTGCCGAGGGCCTCCATCGTCGCTTCATCGGCGGTAGGTGGTCCGGTCCCGGCGACGAGCGTTCCACTCGTGTCGTAAAGGGCGAGAACGATCCCGTCTTCGCCGTCAGGTAACTCGACCGGATCGTTGTTAGTCGCGAAGTCGGCGGGCACTTGCCGCGACGCAAGTACCGCGGCGCGTTCAACCCGTAAGGCGGCGTCGTCGTCGACAAAACGCTGAACGATGATCGCCAACGGAACTCCGAACAACACGATCGCGATCGCGGTCACCGAAAGAATGGTGGCCAGTATCCGCCGTCTCATGACAACTCAAAGCGGTAGCCAACGCCGCGCACGGTTGTGACCCGGCTGCCGCGGTCGTCCGCGTCGAGCTTGCGGCGCAGCGCGGCGATGTGGAAGTCAAGTGTCTTTGTCGAACCAAACCAATGTTCATCCCACACATCGGCCATGAGAGACTCGCGCGACACCACGTTTCCCGCATCACTGAAGAGTCGAGCCAACAAATCGAACTCCTTGGCCCGAAGAACCAACTCGGTACCTGCGAGCCACACACGCCTAGCGCCGCCGTCGAGAGTGAGATCGCCAATGGTGACGCGCGAGTGCACGCGCGGT
>JAYVVU010000369.1:0-2887 GCA_043786755.1 Actinomycetota bacterium | reverse complement strand
TATCTTCGGCGCATAGGAGGTTCCTCATGCCCGGCCTGGAAGACCTTTACCGCGAGATCATCCTCGATCACCACCGCACGCCGCGTAACCGCGGCGAGTTGCCGCCGCCCGCCGCTCACGCGGTCGGGCACAACCCGCTATGCGGCGACGAGATCGACGTTTACCTACAGGTCGAAGGCGACGTGGTGAAGGATGTCAAGGTCGGCGGCCAGGGCTGCAGCATTTCGCAGAGCTCGGCCAGCATGATGAGCCAGGCGATCAAGGGCAAGCCGCTGTCGGAAGTGCGTGCGCTGGTGCGGCGCTTCAAGGGGATGATGAGCATCCCCGACGAAGACGGCAACCCGATCGAGCCCGACCCGAACGTGAAGCTGGGTGATCTGGAAGCACTGCAAGGCGTTGTGAAGTACCCGGTGCGTATCAAGTGCGCGACGTTGTCGTGGAACACGCTGCTGGAAGCGCTCGAGCAATCGTGAGCGCGCGCAAGCTCATCATCGACACGGACCCGGGCATCGACGATGCGATGGCCATCATCTACGGGTTGGCTTCGCCGGAGTTCGATGTCATCGGGCTCACCACCGTGTTCGGCAACGCGCACGTCGAGACCTGCACCACCAATGCGTTCCACATCCTCGATGTCGCTGGTCGTAGCGACATTCCGGTAGCGCAAGGTGCCGGGCGCCCACTGGCGATGGACTTTCGTGGTCCGGCCACCTTCGTGCACGGCAACAACGGGCTCGCCGACATTCCCGTCGCGGCACCGACGCGCGCCGTGCACGCACTCGACGCCGCGCACTTCATCGTCGAGCAAGTGCTCGCTGCGCCGGGCGAGATCACGCTGGTCCCGATTGGTCCGTTGACCAACATCGCCCTTGCGATGCAGTTGTGCCCGGAGTTGCCGGAGAAGCTGGCTGGCATGGTGATCATGGGTGGCAACGCGTTCTGCCCAGGCAACGCGTCGCCGGCGGCGGAAGCGAACATCATCAACGATCCGGAAGCGGCCGACATCGTGTTCGGCGCCGACTGCCCGATCGTGATGTGCGGGCTCGACGTCACCGAGCGCACGCTGATGACGACGCAGCAGATCGCCGACCTGGCTCAGATCGACAACCCGCGTGGGCGGTTGGCCGCGCAGATCCTGCCGCACTACCGCGACTTTCATGTGTTCCGCGGCAAGCAGGACGGCATTCATGTGCACGACAGCACATGCATCTCGTACATGCTCGAGCCGCAGCACTACAAGACTGCCGAGCACCCGATCCGTGTCGACATTGGAAACGGCGTTGGCCGCGGCAAGACATGGCCGAACTTGCGGCACCTGATGCCGGGCGGGCCGTGGACCGATCGGCGACCTGTGACGATTCTCACGGACGTCGATAGTGCTGCGGTAGTAGAGCTTGAGCTGTCGCGCCTTACAGTCGCCTGACGTATGCACGAGTTTTTTGACGACATCGCGCCGCATCCCGAGGGCATCGACCCGGAGACCCAGCTAATCCACGAGCGGTCGTATGTCGTCCGTGCGTATCAGAAGGACAATTCCACGCTCTGGCTGCGTGGTGCGATTCGCGATCAGAAGCCGCCGGGGTTGTACATCGTCGACGACATGGTGCCGCTGACAGTGCATCACATGGTTCTCGACTTGCACATCGCAGTGCCCTCGCTTGAGATCACCTTCGCAAACGTCGTGATGGAAGCCCACCCGCACGAACGATGCCCACAGATCGAACCCCATTACGAGAAGTTGGCAGGCCTCTCGATCGCACGCGGGTTCACGCACAAGGTGCGCGAGTTGTTCGGTGGGCCGCGCGGGTGCACGCATACGACGGCGCTATTGCAGGCGATGGCGCCGGTGGCCGTGCAATCGCTGTGGTCGTTCCGCATGGTGGCCGCGCGCGACGGTGTCGGAAACTCGGCGACTAGTCCCGACGCGCGGGCGCGGGCGATGGCCACAAACCTGAACACGTGTCACATTTGGGACGAGGACGGCGAGCAGGTTGCATCGATTCGCCGCGGCGAGCCAATGGAGGTGCCCGTGTGGATCAAGAAGCGATTCGCCGAGTTGGGCCGCGACCCAGTCGACTGGATGCCCGGCTCAGGCTGAGTCGCGCTTGACGATCCGGGTCTTTACGTAAAGCCTGTCGGCCTGTGATCCAGCGTTTCAGGGCGCGTCCTGCGGCAGTTCTTGACGCAAACCTTTGTTATCTGCGTTGACGATTGTTAGGCCGAAAGACGTGACTACTCGGTCGGCTACTCGTAGGCGCAGGTGCGGGTCGTGCTTGTACGGCTGTTCGTCGATCTGCTTCTCCAGCGGGTGACGAGTGCCAACGTGGTAGTTGCACTCGACGGCGTGGCCCGCCGCGCGTAGGCGCTTGACGAGTCGCCTCAAGTCCGTGCGGCGGTAGAAGCACGCGTAGTCGCCGTTGCCGACGGAGCCTTGTTCGAGCAGCGGCTTACTTCCTGAATCGCAATCGAGTTCGGTGGTGTGCACCACTACCCCGCCGGGACGGGCGGCCGCGAGCGATGCCATCACGAAGTCGAAGCCGGCATCGGGCGAGCCGAGATGTTCGAAACAGCACGAGGACCACACAATGTCGAACTCGCCGAGGTCGGCAGGGATTGCACGCATGTCGACCGGGCGAAAGCTGACCAATTCGGTGAACTGCACGTCGTCGCACAGGTCGGGGCGACGTAGTGAGTCGACGGCGGTTGCGTGTTGGCCGGTCGCGCCCCACTCGCCTGCTTGCTCGGCCGCTTGGTCGGTCGCGAGCACGCGGACACCACGAGCAGCGAGGGCGGCGACGAGCGGCTCCGTGCCGACGCCGAACCCGACCGCGCTCACGCCCGCGCGCAACAGGTTGTGGTTCTCGAGCGCCTGCATGATGAAGCACCA
>JAYVVU010000368.1:0-6739 GCA_043786755.1 Actinomycetota bacterium | reverse complement strand
ATCAGGTTGCTGATGCTCGCCTGACGCGGATTCAACTCGCCGGGGAGTTCGGCGACCGATGGGCAGATCTGCGTACGCCATTAGGGTCGCGAACATGACGTTGATCGCCATCGGTCTTCTCGTCTCCCCATTCGTCGCCGGGTGGGTGGGGGTTCTCGTCACTAGGTCGACTGACCGCCATATGTTCCTCGCGTGGATTCTCGGGGTCGCAGTGTTTGTGTTCGCTACATGGTTCGGCGGACGAGCTGACGAGCGTCCCATCGAAGGGCTGATTGCCGGTGTAGGAACGATCGCTTGCGCCTACGCGATCTGGCGCCTCCGATCTGCGAACAAGGCACATGCCGAGCGACACCACTGATATCGCCGGGAGGGGTGCTAATTGGAGTTGATCAGGTTGCTGATCGCGCTTGAGATCTTGGTCACCTAGTTCGGGGCGACGAGCTGCACCGTTGGGAAGTAGGTGCGAAAGCGACTCGCGTCACGACTGAGCAAGGTCAATTCAGCGACCGCCGCATGTGCACCGATGAAGAAGTCGGGCAAAGTCGACGAGCGTTGACCGCTGTGTCGTTTGTACTCAAGGAATACTTTGCCGGCGAGGAAAGCGGCTTCCCACGGAAGCGGGGAGCGTAGATAATCGGTCGTTGGCAGCGCGTCCTCAAGGTCTTCGATGCGCGAGAACCGAGTCGATACCTCGGAATAGATGATGGGATTGATCAACAGTGGGCCTTTCTCGGCAGCTGCCGCCAGCGCGTCGAGCGACCAAGTCAGCCACACATCGTCCTCGGTGAGTACATCGAGCAAGACGTTGCTGTCGATGAGAGTGCCAATCGCCATTCGGTCAGTGCCCGCGAGTGAGAGCCATGATTTGGTCGGTGGTCATACGGACGTCGCCGCGGCCTCGAAGCCGACCTGCCAGCCGTGTGCCACGGGTAGGTCCATCGTTCACCTTGCGCACAACGATCGTGTTGCCCTTGGCCTCGATCTGAACCTCGGTGCCAGCGCCAATGCCCAACGCATCTCTGAGATCCTTCGGAATGGTGATTTGACCCTTGTCTGTGACCCTCATGAGTAGGAATCCTACCATTCCTACTCCATCTGGAACCTAATTTCGACAACGGCGTCGAATTACCTTTGCGATGTGCGGCCACTTCGAGAACAGCAACTGGTCGGACTCGACTACTTGGATGCCGTGACCACACTCGCGCAGAGAGTGCGCGCCGCTCACCCCACACGAGGGTTGTTCGAAGCAGCCGACTTCCAGTGGTGGTGGCGCACGGTTCGCTCGACCGATCAACTCGGTCAGCTCTTGTGGTTTGACGACGCCGGGCGCCCTGAGGCAGCAGTGATCGCAACCGATTGGGGCGACTGGATCGGACTCGACCCGGTCGTCATGCCCGACGCCACTCCCGACTTCGTGGCACGTCTCTTCGAGCGCGGGCTTGCGCACGCAAGCGAATCCGGGTTGGCCGCGGTGCAATTAGAAGTCGCTCAGGACGACGACGTGTTGCGTGACGTGTTGCTCGGGCACGGCTTCGCACTCAAAGAGAATGGACTGGTCGAGACGTGGCTGGTCGCCGACGCGCGACCTGCGATCAGCCCGCTTCACGATGGGTATCGACTGCGCTCGCGCCGCGACACAACGGCAAGCCCGCACCACATGATCAAACGAAGCGGGCCAGAGGTCGAGCAAAGGCTCCTGCAAACGTCGCTCTATCGCGCCGACCTTGATCTACTCGTCGTCGTCGACGGCGACGACAATTGCGCGGCACACGGGCTGTTCTGGTTCGACCCTGTAACCGCCACGGGCCTCGTCGAACCCATGCGCACCGAGGACGAACATCAACGACGAGGAATTGCACGCCACATCCTCACCACTGGCGCCGACTTGCTCGCTCGGGCAGGCGCAACGCGCATCAAGATCTGCTTCGAAGTCGACAACCCGGCGTCGAGCAAGCTCTATCTCGACGTCGGCTTCCAGCCCGTGAAACAGACCGACGTCTTCACCGGTCGAACCGCTCGAGCGAAGTTTTAAGCGAGTCCGCGCGCGGCCCATGCGCGCGCTTCGACGACGAACGGCGCTGCGGGTTGCATTCGTTCGCATTCGTCGCGCAGTCGGGCTTGACCATCTGCGTCGAGACGCGCAAAGTGCACGCCCGCCGGACCGACGCCGAGTGTGAAAGGTTCCCACCAATCTTCAAAGGTCGGATGCTCGACTCGCACGACCAACTCTGAGTCCACAACATCGCGCAGCCCCGCAGCACGAAAGAGTTCGCCAAGCTCTCCCTTCCGCGCACCAGCGAGCGAGCCTTCTGTGACCACTGCCGGGTCGAGTCGGCGCGACGCTTCCCAAAACAAACTGAGCGGGCTACCCCCGCTGAAGTAGTCCCACACGCACGCGGCCACGATTCCTCCCTGCTGTGTCACGCGCCGCATTTCACCAAGTCCGGCGATCGGGTCGGTCATGAACTGCACGACCAACTGCGCGAGCGCAACATCGAAAGCCCCATCCTCATAGGGAAGCTGCTCGGCCCCGGCCAACTGCACATCAACGCCCACAAGGCGTTCGCGCGCGGCCGCAACGAACGGCTCGGACGGATCGACCGCCGACACCGCGGCCGCACCAACACGTCGAACGAGCTCGGTCGTCAACGCGCCCGGCCCACAGCCAACATCGATCACGCGCTGTCCCGCCGCTACACCGCCCAGGTCGGCAAGCAGTGGCCCGAGCGGAACCGAATAGCGGCCCATGAATCGGTCGTAAGCATCTGCTCCAACGCGAAAGCTCATGCTCGAACGCTACGCCAATCAGCCGACCCAATCAGCCGAGCGGATCGCCCCACTGCAGCTTCGGAACCTTGCGCTTCCACACGTTCGAAATGTTCACCAGCGACTTGCGATTCGGCGAATGAATAATTGCGAGGTCGACGCCGAGGTACATCATCACGTGCGTCGGGTAGAAGATCAGATCGCCAGCCTGCGCCGTCTCGGCGGTGACTTCAGCGGCGGCGCTGATTTGCCACTTCGCGCCACGAGGAATTTCGAAACCGGCCTGCTCCCACGCCCACGACGTGATACCCGAGCAGTCGAAACCGATGCCGGGTCTGCGATCGAAGTGACCGTACGGAACTCCCAGCTGAGTGAACGCCGACAGCACTGCAAGCTGATGATTTCGATCGGCGGACATCCACGCAACCTGCATGCGTTTCGGATCGATGCCCAGTTGGGCGGCGGCACCAGCGGCGACCTCGTCACGCAGACGAGCGAACTTCGCGAAAATCTCCATCTGCACGGTCGTTGTGCCCGACGTCAGAGCGCCGACGTCGTTGTAAAGCTCCCACGCATCGAGCGCTTGCGCCGCAACCAGCGCCAGTGGGTCGGGGCCAATGAGACCATGCGATGGCAACGGCGCCACGGTGCTGACGGTCGCACTTGCCTGATCGGCGAACGTGGCCGCGCCGACAACCATCGCGGCTGCGACCAAGGTCGCTTGTACTCGCCTGCGGATGGCCATGGACCGTCAAGCGTACGGCCCTATGTCCGACGATTCACCGTCGCAACTACGCTACCCATATGGCAATTAGGGCTGCCGCATTGCTTGCGGCCGGCAGTGGCTCCCGATTCGACAGCGAATCGCACAAATTGCTCGTACCGCTCAATGGTCGAGCGGTGTGGGAATGGGCGTTAGCCGAAATGTTGGACACAGAATTCGACGCGTACTTCGTCGTCACTGGTGCCATTGCACTCGATCTGCCCGATGGTGTTGTCGAATTACACAACCCGCGCTGGGCCGACGGACAAGCAACATCGCTAAGTCGCGCGGTCGCCGCTGCCCGCGAAATCGGTGCCGACACGCTGACCATCGGCCTCGCCGATCAACCACGCGTGCCAAGCAGTGCTTGGACCGCTGTCGCGCAAGCGCCAGCCGACTACCCGATCGTGATCGCAACCTACGACGGCAAGCCGGGTCCGCACCCCGTGCGACTCGCACGCCAGACCTGGTCGCTACTTCCGGAGTCTGGCGACGGCGGCGCGCGCGGACTGCTGCAATCGAATCCGGAGATGGTGCACCGCATCGCGTGCGCGGGTTCACCGGTCGACATCGACACACTGAACGATCTGGTGCAGGTCGCCGAACTACTCGGCCGCGAACCGGAGGGCGATTTCGAGGTTGCGGTGCGCGACGACAACGGCGACCCCCTCGTATTGCGCAACGCACCACTACTGCGCAACGGCCGTCCGATGCCGACGCTGTACTGGCTCGCCGGCAAGACAGCATTGCGCGACGTCAGCAGACTCGAAGCCGCGGGCGGCGTTCGCGAAGCCGAAGCTGAAATCGATGCAGCTGAACTCGCTGCCGCGCACGCGCGCTATGCGGCGGAACGCGACGCTCGCCTGCCGCACGGCTACGACGGGCCACGTCCGAGTGGCGGCGTCGCGGGAACGCGCCAAGGCGTGAAGTGTTTGCACGCGCACTACGCATATCACCTCGCCGGCGGCGACGACCCAGTAGGTCGTTGGGTCGCAATACGATTGGCCACACAATGTTGAGTGTCGTGTTCGGCCCGCGCGACATCGTCTTCACGAGCGAAGACGCGAACTACACCGTGCCTGTCGGGGTCGAGACGCTGGCAGCAATGATCAGCGGCGACCCTCCGTCCCCAGAACATTTGATCAACGCCATCGGATTGGTGATGGACCACATCGAAGATGTGATCCGTGAAGTGCCGAGCGCCGCATGGGACGACCGCATCGAGTGCACCGGAGTCGGGCTGGCAACGATCGCCGCCGTCGAAGTCGGCGGCACAGCCACGCATCCGTTCGAGCTAACCCGCGAAGCCGCCGAAGAAGTGTTTCGCACCGTCGCAACCGAATCGGCTGTCGATAGAGCACGCAACCCTGGGCTGCCAGCGGCCGAGGTGCACCAGGTAGTAGGCGTGTGCTGCGCGGTCGTCGCCGTGCTGCGCGCACTGCACGCGCCGATGGTTATCTTGATCCAATGAGCAAGCTCAGCGGATCGCGCGGGCAATGGGAGCACCCATCGATGCCAGCCAACAGTGCAACGCAACTGCGCGGCCGTCGCGTCACCCTCACTCAACTGGCCGCAACTGACTGGCCGGCGTGGAGTGAAGTTCGCATCCGCAATGAGGAGTGGTTGCGCCCGTGGGAACCGATGCGCCCAGAGCACCAACTCGACCCTGCACGCGATCGGGAAACATTCGCAGCTCGTTGCATCGCACGCGATCGCGAACGTCAGTTGGGTTTGGCCGCTGGATTCGGACTGTTTGTGGGGACGGAACTCGCCGGCGAGATCAACATCAACAACATCGTGCGTGGTGCCCACCAAAGCGCGAGCGTTGGCTACTGGATCGACAGCGCCAAGGCTGGCAATCGCTACGTGGCGGAGGCCGTCGTCGTGATCGCGTGCTTCGCGTTCGAACAGCTACGGCTGCACCGCCTGGAAATCTGCATAGTGCCGCGCAATCGAAACAGCCGGCGTGTCATGGAAGTGCTCGGGCTACGCGAAGAAGGCGTCGCCGAGCGCTTCCTAGAAATCGCCGGCACATGGGAAGACCACGTGCGATACGGCATCACTGCCGAAGAATGGTTTGCTCGCCGCGTGGTGTTCGCCGCGGCCTGGCTCTAGCCCGTTGAACTATTAGGCCTGCTCGGCAGCCAACCGCGTTGCTTGCGCCTTTGCTTTGCGCACGCCCGAGCGACGCTTCCAGTCCTTCACCTTCCAGTGACGGAGTTTGGAACCTTTCGCCTTGTCGGCTTGCTTCTTCGCCTTTTCAGCGTCGTGGTGGTGAGTCGGCACCCAAGCCCTACCTGGCTCGTGTACCTCATCAGGCTCGTACCCTGCCCCCACCTGCAACACCACCGAGTGCAACTCGCTGTGTATGCGGTGTCGCTCGTTGTGTGCGTGTGCTCGCAAATCCATCTTCGGCGGGGGGGCCGCCTCCTGGTTGCGATGACGCTGGCTCATACATGCCTCCTGTGTCGTTCGGAATCTCGGCTCTCAGGTTGTAGGTGTTGCTTCCTGAGGCCGACCGTACGCCCGACGCGCACGGCCCGGTAGGGGCTTTCGGTAACAGTTGTGTGCGATTCCTAGCGAGAGCTGATTTTCGCCTGCAACGCCGCCAGGCGCTCGGCGAACCACGGCTGACGGGTGCTCCACACCTGCGGAACTAGCTCGCGCTCGACCGCATCCGGGTGCGTTCTCACGTCGGCCATCTCTTGAATCGTCTTCTTCATCTCGATCAACAGCTCGCGCGGCGCGGCGGCGGCGCGCGCGGCCATTTCCTGTGCGGCGGGTAAAAGTTGGTCGTCGTCGTAACAGCGATGCACAAGTCCGATGCGTTCTGCTTCAGCGCTGTCGATCACTTCGCCGAAAACCACGGACGCAAACGTGGCTTGCGGACCCACCGCGCGGCGCAGCATCCATGTGTGGCCGCCACCGGGGTGGATTCCAATCTGCAAGAAGCGCGAATCGAACTTCGCGCGCCGCGCCGCCAACCGCACATCGCAACCAAGCGCAAGGTTCATGCCCGCACCAACAGCAGCACCGTTGACCGCGGCGATAGTCGGCAGCGGACTGCGAGCAACGCGCAGGAACCCTTCGTAGATAACACCAAGGCTTTCCTTGGTGGCTTCGGCCAAATTGCCGAGGTTGGCGCCGGCACAAAACGCAGGTGCCATACCGGTCACGACCAACGCGCCGACGGCCGAGTCGTCCTCGATG
>JAYVVU010000367.1:0-6753 GCA_043786755.1 Actinomycetota bacterium | reverse complement strand
CGAACCACTGGCGGCGGCGCTGAACGGTGTCATGGGCATGAAAATCACCTTGAACAAGAGACGGGGCAGAACCGACACACTGCACGCCGCGCTCGATCAGGCGCGGATCGACCGCGAGATTTTGGAGACACTCTGGGGTTCGATTCAGGATGCGCTGCCGTCTCTGCGCCAATACTTGAAAGCCAAGGCCGGCACATTCGGAAAGCAACGGCTGCCATGGTGGGACTTCTTTGCCCCGGTCGGGCAAATGGATCGCAAGTTCACATTCCCCCAAGCACGCTCGTTCATCATCGAGCAGTTCGAACGGTTCAGCCCAAAGTTGGGCGCGTTTGCCGCCAGTTCGTTCGAGCAGAAATGGATCGATGCCGAACCGCGTGCCGGAAAGCAGGGCGGCGCTTACTGCAATGGTGTGCCTGGAACGGGCATATCCCGAATCCTGTGCAACTTCGACGGATCGCTCACCGAGGTGTTCACCATTGCCCACGAGCTGGGACATGCATTTCATGCTCACTGCCAAGCTGGCAAGACACCCCAGCAATGCGACACACCGCTGACCATCGCTGAGTCGGCCTCGCTGTTCTGTGAAACGTTGGTCACCGACCAGGCCCTCGCCAAAGCGGCAACGCCGGGAGAAGAGTTGGCAATCCTGAATGCTTTTCTCGTAACCGTCACCATGAATGTTGTGGGGACGTTCTCGAGCTACCTCTTCGAGAAGGAAGCGTTTCAACTCCGCGAGTCGGCGGAGTTGTCGTCCAGCGAGCTTTGCGAGATCTCCAGAAAGTCCAACATCGCGGTGTACGGAGAGGCTGCGGACTTCGAGAACCTTCACCCTTACGCCTGGGCGACCATACCGCACAGTTTCATTGCCGACATTTCGTTCTACAACTTCCCATATGCATTTGGAATGTTGTTCAGTCTGGGTCTCTACGCTCAGTATCAAGAGCGCGGCCCCTCGTTCATCTCAGACTTTGAGGCGCTGCTCGCTAGTACCGGCGAAGCAACGCCTCTCGAATTGGCGGCGCGGTTCGGAATCGATCTACGTGAGCGCAGTTTCTGGCAGGCGAGCTTGGGATTGATCGATCGACGGATAGAGCGTTTCACGCAACTTTGCAACGAGCACGGCTCAGTGTGATCCTGATCGTTGACGAGCCCGAGCGGTCAATCCACCCCGTGCGATCGAACAGCTCGTCCAAACACTCGCTGGTAGCTACAGCTCTCGAAGCCGTCCAGGCGCAGACCTCGGCCAGACCGTTCCGGGCCGACTTGCCCTGACCTCTCAGGACCACACGACGGACAACGAAGTCGGCCGAACGCTGGCACTTCGTCGCGAACACCCAGGTCGGCGAGATGGCTCCATCGCGTTAGGAAACCGTTGCTCTATCCACTGAGCTACAAGGGCGTAGCTCTCACGCTAGCGATCGAACGTGGGAGGGTTTCGCCCCTTCGAACTATGGTGCAGTACGACGGATCGCGGCGGGGGGCGACATGACTTTCACTGGCAACGCCAATCGCTCGCGCCGCTGCTCGATCGTCGCCATCACTCTTCTCGCGGCGTCGATCACTGGCTGCTCCGACAACGACGGGCAAGCGGCGCCCGACACGCTCTCAGCTGCCACCGCGCGCCAAGTCATTAGCGACCACCAAACCAACAGCAAGGCGGCGCTCGACCTGCTCGCCGACTCACTTGACGATCCGGCTTTGCTCGATGCGGCGACCGAAGCATTGCTCGCCAATGCCACCGGCGATCAAGCGTGGGCAGCCGTCTACGTGTTCGCGAATAAAGGCTCCGACCCAAGCCTGCTGATGCCTTACGCGGCAAGCGAAGACGTAACCGTGCGGCTCATGGCCGCGACTGGACTGCTCGCCCTCGGCGACAGCTCAGGTTTCGCACCGCTGATAGCCGCGCTGGACGATGCGTCGGTACTAGTAGGTGTTTACCCGCGCGGTGTCGCATACGAACTGGCCACAACGTCGCTCGTGCGTTACACCGCGATCAGCGCTCTGGGACCGCCTGACGATGCCGACGCGGGCCAAAGAGCATTAGCCAAGCAACGGTGGACCGATTGGTTGGCATCGAACTTGGCCACGCTCTCGTTCGACGCGGGGAGCGCGCTATGGCACGCGTGAGAGCAGGGCTCATCGCGGCCTTCACATTCACCGCCGTGCTGGTCGTGCCGCCTCCTACGGTCGCGCCACCTGTCAGCGTCGCCGCAAAGGCGGAGTCGGCGGCCGTCGTCGTAAGGCCCGACTACCCGAATCGGACGATCTACATCTCAGCCAAGCTGGCGATCGCGTTCAATGACAGGCAACAGCCTGAGACCGCGCAGGCCATCAAGCAGGAAATCATCGACAAAATCACCGCCGCATGGAACGGGCACATGTTCGCCTGTTTCAAGGTTGTAGTCGCGGTCGACATCGAACTCGTCGGCCTCACTCAGGACGCCGACGCCGACCAGGTTCCGATCCTCATCAAGACCGAACGTGTTGCGGCGCGCTCGTTCGTTCGGGCTGTGTCCGCCGACGAGTACTTGTCCGACGAACCCGAAGAGGGGTTCGTGCTGCAGACAGGGTCACACACCTTCCTGGAAAGCTCGGTCTGGGCGAGTCCCCCACTGAGCCCCGGCACCTATGCCCACGAGTTCGGGCACATCCTCGGACTCGACGACAACTATGTGGAAAAGACCCGCGCGCTGCGAGAGGGCGCGGCGCCCGACGTCATGTTCGACAACTCCGCTGTCTCTCCAGAAACAATCGCCAAGGTCATTCGCCGCTCGGGCAAGGTCGACGAGTCCATGATTCACTGCGCAGTCACCATCGATATGCCCGATACAACTCTCGGCATCACCGCACTCGTGCCTGGCGGCGCGGAAGTAACCCTCGGGTTCCACGCGTGGATCTGCGACTTACCTCCACCGACGACCGACCCGAAGCAAGCGATTCGCGACCTTGTCGTTGAGGGCACCCTTCGTCGCGCGGGCGGGGTCAACATGGGCCCGTTCGGGTCCGCGTCGGGCGGTGCCACGTCGCAGTTCTCGGTACTGATGCCGCTGCCTCCCTCGGTCCTGTCGGGCAAGCCACCCGTGAAATTGGGCATCCCGGTTCCTGCAACGAAACCAACCAGCATTCAAGTACCGCTGCAGTACACGGCTTTGCCGAAACTCATCAGGCCGGGCACGACCATCGAACTTGTCGGAGGCGGCACGCTGATCATCCCAGCTGCAATCACGATCACGGACGGCGCAGCCGAATGCGCGTGACACGTCGAGCGGGTGCGTTCGCAATCTTCGGAGCAGTCGCCGTTGCGACCACCGTCGCCGGCAGCGCGGCCGATCCGTCGCCGCTATCAGCTGAAGTTGTCCAGGCCTTCAGCGTGCTCGCCGAGCCTTCGATCCCGCTGCCACTACCCACGAGCACGGAGGGTTCACGGACGGCGGAGTTCACCGACAGCTTGTCCTGCGCGGAAGTCGCAGACGCGTACAGCGGCACGACTGCCCCGATTCCAAGTGGCGCGACCGTGACGCCAGGCCGCTACGGAGCGTTGATGGTTGACGCACCCTACGGAGCGGCAGCAATCCTCATGGGCGCGTCGGATGCGGGGTGCACGTACTCGATCCGCTCTGCAGCGACGATCCGAATCACCGGCGCAGATTTGCCTGCGGTCTCTGCGCTCGAGCCAGTGAACTGCGGGCTGATCCTCAACCTCGCGCAGTTCGCTTACGCGGAGTTCGAGTTAGACGGCGCGATCTACAGCATCGTTGTCGGTCAGGCCGTGGATCTCGGCGCGGCCGGTCCGTACCCCTACGAAGTGAGCGTGGCTCAGGTATCGCTGGAAGCATTGGTCGGCCAGCGAGACCTGCCTGGCGACGCGATAACCGTGAGCGGATTGACCGGCGCGTACGACGACGTCGCCGGCACACTCACGGTCACCGGCAACGGTCCCACGGGTCCGTTGGAGGTAGCGCTGCAGTGCGGCCCGAACCAACTGCCAGCGCTGATCGGCTAGCGATCGTCACCCAAAGGTGAGATGGATCGCACAATCAGTTGCGGACTTCCGACGAACGAGCTTCACGAAGAACGCGGGCACTGCCATCAGCCCCACCACGACCGGGTACTTCTTGCGCACGGCCTTGTGAATCGAATGCGCATCGGCGCCCACCTTCACTGTCGCCGTCGCCTCCACTACCCCTGAGCCGGGCTTGACTTCGCCGCGCATGCCGCAGGCTTGCAGCGTGACCCGCGGCGTATTGCGAATGCGCTTCACCTTCCCCACGTCGGGATCGGTGGTGAAACCGGCGCTGCCATCGGGAAGCCCGACGATCCACACCGGAGTCGAGACCGGGTCGCCCGACTTACGGAAGGTGGTGAGCAAGACGTACTTCTCGTCGCTGATAGCCATGGGCTTGGACGCTATAGGTTCATCTCGTGACTACCGATGCGAAGACTGGCCTATCCACCGCCGAAGTTGCTGAGCGCGTCACAAAAGGCCAGACCAACGCGATCCCGAATGCGCCGACGCGCACCATCAGGCAAATCGTCACGTCCAACGTTCTCGCGCCGATCAACCTTGTCGTCGGCATTCTCGCCGCCCTGGTCATCATTGCCGGGTCACCGAAAGACGCGCTGTTCGGCGGCGTCATCATCGCCAATAGCGTCATCGGCGTTGTGCAGGAGTTGCGCGCCAAGAAGGTGCTCGATTCGCTGAGCGTGATCAGTGCGCCGAAAGCGCAAGCGGTCCGCGACGGCAAGGTCGTTGAACTCGCGGTTCACGAGTTGGTGCTCGACGATGTAGTCGAGTTGCGATCCGGAGCGCAGGTGGTCGCCGACGGCAAGATCCTGGCCAGCGAAAACCTTGAAGTGGATGAGTCGCACCTCACCGGCGAGGCTGACGCAGTCAGCAAGTCGCCCGGCGACGAAGTGTTGAGCGGTAGCGCAGTCGTCGCCGGCACCGGCCGCATGTTGGTAACCAAAGTCGGCGCCGAGAACTACGCGATCAAACTCGCAGAAGAAGCGCGCAAGTTCACATTGGTCAACTCGCCGCTGCGCAACGACATCAACCGCATCGTCACCTGGGTCGGCTACCTCATCATCCCTGTCGGACTGTTGCTCGCGAGCAGTCAGTTCCTGCGTCGTCACGAAGGATGGCAAGAGTCGATCATCAGCACCGTCGCCGGACTCGTTGGAATGGTGCCAGAAGGTTTGGTGCTACTCACCAGCGTCGCGTTCGCAGTAGGCGTCGTGCGACTGGCTCGCCAGCGCTGCCTCGTGCAAGAACTGCCTGCGATCGAAGTACTCGCCCGCGTCGACGTCTTCTGCGCCGACAAAACGGGCACGATCACTGAAGGTTCGCTCTCACTCTCTGACGTGCATGCGATGGACGGAGAAGATCGCGACGTCATCGACCCGGTGCTGTGCGCGCTCGCGCAACTCGACCCCGACCCCAATGCGACAACTGTCGCGCTTGGCTCTCACTTCAAGGAGCCAACGACCTGGATCGTCACTGGGCGCGTGCCCTTCTCTTCCAGCCGCAAATGGGGCGGGATGACGTTCACCACTCAGGACGGCAAGCCAGCCGGAAGTTGGGTACTCGGTGCGCCCGAAAACGTATTGGGCGATGCTTACTCGGGCGCGCTGCGCGAACAATCCGAGGGCTACGCCGCGCAAGGCGAGCGCGTGCTGGTGCTCGCCTCGACCGATACGACATTCGCCAGCGAGGACATGGAACTGCCAAAGGTTCGTCCGGTCGCACTCGTGCTCTTGGAAGATGTTGTGCGCGCCGACGCCCCCGCAACCTTGAAGTACTTCGCCGACCAGGGCGTGATCGTGAAGGTGATCAGCGGCGACAACAACGTCACCGTTGGCGCCGTCGCACAGCGCGCCGGGCTGGAAGGGTGGGAGAACAACGTCAACGCGACGACGCTTCCGCAGGAAGACAGCAAGGAATTCGCTGACGCGATCGAGAACGGCACGATCTTTGGCCGCGTGACACCACATCAGAAGCGGGCGATGGTTCGCGCATTGCAAGCACGTGGTCACACGGTTGCGATGACCGGCGACGGCGTCAACGACGTGTTGGCACTGAAGGACAGCGACTGCGGAATCGCGATGGCTTCGGGTAGCGAGGCGACGCGCGGTGTTGCGCAACTGGTGCTGATGGATTCCAACTTCGCGGCGATGCCCGCCGTTGTCCGCGAAGGCCGACGAGTCATCAACAACATCGAGCGCGTGGCCAGCCTGTTCCTCGCCAAGACCATCTACTCGGTAATCCTGTCGATCCTCACCGGCGTGTTCGCACTCGCCTACCCGTTGCGTCCGATTCACCTCTCGATCCTCAGCTGGTTCACGATTGGCGTCCCCGCGTTCTTCCTTGCACTGGAACCCAACGACCAGCGCGTCGAGAAGGGTTTCATGAATCGCGTTCTCGGTCGCGCCGTGCCGGCGGGATTCGTTATCGCCGTCGCAACCATGGCTGTCTTTGCAATCGTGCAGCTCGATGAATCGATCGACTCAGATCACGCCCGCACGGTCGCCGTTCTCGTCGCGGGCTCGGTCGCATTGATGAACCTCTACCGCGTCGCGCGGCCGCTCAACACTCTTCGGCGAGGCCTGGTCATCGCGATGACTGCACTCTTTGCGTTGGCGTTCATCATCCCGATCGGACGCGACTGGTTCGAGCTGCCCACCACCGCCGGGTGGGCGTATGGCGTCGCGGCAGCCTTGATCGTTGCTGCGTGGCCCTTGCTCAAGCTCGGCTCA
>JAYVVU010000366.1:0-2902 GCA_043786755.1 Actinomycetota bacterium | reverse complement strand
GGGCCATCTGACACTGGGTCGCCCAAGCGCTGCGCTCGACCACCGAAGATGATCGCCACAATCAGGAACCAACCGAGCCCGAGCGCCAAGCCACCGATCACGTCTGTGAGCCAATGGACACCCAGCAGTGCGCGACTGGTGGCGACGGAGAAAGCAATCAGCGCCGCGCACCCAATCAGCAGTGAGCGTGTGACCCGCGATCGATCGCGACTGAACACCAGGGCGATCGCAAGCCATCCGGCGGTCGCAGCGGCGGTGTGGCCGGACGGGAACGAGTAACCGTTCGCTGTCACAAGTCGCAGGATAGATGGACGCTCGCGATGCACGATCAGCTTCAGCAGATTGTTGAGCAGAAGTTCGCCGAGTCCAATTGCGGCGACGAACGCAAACACTTCCCCACTACGGCGGCGGGCGTAATCGATACAGGCAGTGATGAGCAGCGCGGCAGCAACCACCGGCGTGCTGCCGAGATGAGTGATCAGCTTCATCGCGTCAGCGGTAGTGGACGTGCCGTTACGCGAACCCCATTCCGCCACCCACTTGTCGGCGCTCGCCACAGCCGGAAGATTGTCAATCAAGTCAAGAATGACTCCGAGGAAGAACGCCATCGCGAACAGAACGCCGACGCTGATGGTGAGAAGAAAACCGCCGGCTGCCTTGCGGTCGACACGCTCTGTAAGGAACCGCCTGACGCGCGGGTGACGCCAAATGGACCGTCGAACGGCGCGCTCAGCGGAGGCAACATCGGGAACCGCAGGCAACTTGCGCGTTGCGGATATTGCGAAGGCAAGCGCCGCAGCGGCAAAACCGCAGATCGCGACTACGAGCTCGGGTCTCATTCGTTCACTCCTCTAACTGGACACCAAGTCCGGCACGGGTTCGCTCTCATCTATCTCGATCTGCACACCTTGTCGCTTGGCGGCGCGCTTGAGAACGATCACGGTCGCCACAACCGAAGCCGTACCAAGCAGTGCGCCGAAGACAACGTCGGTGACGAAGTGCATCCCGCGGTACAAGCGCGCGAGCGCTACGCACACCGGGATGGCGACGGCGATCACGACCGACAACGCTCGAATCCAACGGCGACGCGTATGCCAGAAGATCACGACGACGATTGCGGAATACGCAACGGCCGCACCGACGTGGCCAGAGGGATAGCTAGATCCCACCGGCGACGAATCCAGGTGTGGGACATCGGGACGGTTGCGACCGACGAGCGCTGTGATCGTGATAAAGCTCAGCGCTTCAAGTATCAACGCGACAACAACAACCAGCGGCTCAAGCCAACGCTTCCAGGCGATCAGCATCGCTAGTGCGACAATGGCCGTCACGATCACCTTCACTATCGTTTCCGAAAGCATCGAGCCCGCGAAGCTCAACGAGTCGAGCCGAGGTGTACGCCGCTCAACGAACCACTCGGCCGCCGACTGATCCCCGTGAACGATCACAGAATTCTTCAGGGGACGGGTGAGTACCCATCCAACAACAAACCACGCAACCGTAAATACCACGTAGACAACAAGCAACTCAAGCGCTTCACGACGGCGGATCAGCCATGTGTCACGTAACCGTTGATCTGGCATGCGCGCGAGTACCCCGGCGTTCGTCCTGGCAAACTACTTAGGTGAGACAAACGAATGGTTGAGCTGCTCCTTGGCCCAATGCTGCGCTATGTCTCGGAAACTTCGGCGACGATCTGGGTCGAGACCAATGCGCGTTGCACGGTCAGCATTCTCGGTCGCGACGTGCCGACTTTCTGTGTGGCCGGCCATCACTACGGCCTGGTGATGATCGAGGGCCTCGAGCCGAACTCGTCCACTACTTACGACGTCAAACTCGACGGTGAGCTGCACTGGCCACCGACCGGGAGCGAGTTACCGCCAAGTCGCATTCAAACGCTCGGCAGCGAGATCGCGCCGCGCTTCATCTTCGGGTCCTGCCGCACCGCTGCGCCGCACGAGGCACCGTGGTCGTTAGAGCTGACGCTGGACTCGCGCGGGCGCGGCGTCGACGCTTTGTACGCGTATGCGTTGGGCATGATCCAACAACCCGCTGAGACATGGCCGCACCTCGCGATCTTTCTCGGTGACCAGGTCTACGCAGACGACGCGCCACCGAAGGCACGCGAACGCATCGAAGCGATCCGTACGAAAGCCGCTGAGACAACTCCGTACGATCTCGAAACTGATCTCCCCGCGAAGCTGGTGGCCGGCTTCGAGGAATACACCTGGCTGTATCACGAATCGTGGTCGCCCGAGATTGAACGATGGTTCTTCTCGAACGTGCCGAGCGTGATGATCTTCGATGATCACGAGATGATCGACGACTGGAACATCTCCGACTCGTGGGTGCGCGATATTCGAGAGCGCGACTGGTGGCAGGACCACGTCATCGGCGGGCTGATGACGTACTGGCTGTATCAGCACCTCGGCAACCTGAGCCCGGAGACAATCAAGTCGGAGGGACTCGTCGAACTGCTCAGCAAGGTCGATGACGGCGAAGGCATTCTGCGCGAGTGGGCCATGGGCACTGAAGAATTCACTCCCGTGACTGGCAGCGGCTACCGCTTCCACTTCTACCGCGACATTCACCGAGTACGGCTGGTGATGTTGGACGCACGCAATGCTCGCGTCCTCGAACCAGGTAAGCGCCGAATCCTTGACGCCGACCAATGGAAGTGGACCGTCGAGGCTTGCAACGTCGACGTCGACCATCTACTCATCGGCACTTCGCTTCCCGTCTTTGTCCCGGGCGGTTTGCACGACCTGCAGGTGTGGAGCGAAGCCGTGTGCGACGGGGCCTGGGGCTGGCCCGGTCGCAAGGTCGGTGAGTGGCTGCGACGGAAGGCCGACATGGAGGATTGGCCGGCCTTCATTGGTTCGTTCAACGAACTCGTCGAATT
>JAYVVU010000365.1:0-6769 GCA_043786755.1 Actinomycetota bacterium | reverse complement strand
CGCGGCAAGTCGCTTGGGTCGGTTGCGCTCCCGTTGCGCGGCATGCACA
This sequence comes from Actinomycetota bacterium, assembly GCA_043786755.1. Taxonomy (GTDB): domain Bacteria; phylum Actinomycetota; class Acidimicrobiia; order Acidimicrobiales; family Ilumatobacteraceae; genus UBA668. The sequence goes on along the minus strand of JAYVVU010000365.1, from coordinate 6,720 downwards.
ACGTGCGCAACGCGACTGCCGCGTTGGCGATGGCCGTGACCATTGGTGTCTCCTTCGAGGTTGCAGCTGCCGCACTGGCCAAGTTCGGAGGCGTGGCCCGTCGATTCGACATTCGTGGCGTAGATGATGGTGTGACCTTCGTCGACGACTATGCACATCTGCCCGGGGAGATCGAGGCGGTCCTAGCGGCGGCGCGAGGAAGTGGCGACGGATGGCGACGGGTCGTCGCAGTCTTTCAGCCGAATCGCTTCAATCGGATGGCGATGATGTCCGATGACTACCGCGATGCGTTCGGCGATGCCGATGTCGTAGTACTCACCGACATCTACCCGTCGGGTACTGCGCCAATTCCGGGCGTGACCGGCAAGTTGGTGGTCAATGCCGTACTCGACGCGCATCCAGGCACCACCATGGTGTGGATGCCGCGACGTGACGACCTAGTCGAGTACCTCGCCCGCACTCTGCGCGCCGGTGATGTCTGCATTTCGATGGGCTGCGGCGATGTCAGCACGCTGCCCGACGAAGTACAGCAACGCCGCGAAACGCTGCGAGGTCGGGGGCAGGAGTCGCGATGACCGCTGCCCAAGATGAAGCTCTTGCCCGCTTGGGTTCGCTGGCGACGGCGAATGAGTCGCTCGCGCCGTATACGACGTACCGCGTCGGCGGCGCGGCCGCGGTATTCGCATCGCCGCGCAACGACGACGATCTGTTGCTAGTGGCGGAGGCTGTGCGCGAGACCGGGCTACCGACTTTGATCGTTGGCCGCGGATCGAACCTGTTGGTCGCCGATACCGGTTTCGCGGGCATCGCGATCTCGTTGGCTGCGATGGCCGAGTGGGTGCGCTTCGACGACACAGTCGTCAATGCTGGTGCGGCGATGGCGCTGCCGGTCCTCGCCCGCCGCTCTGTTGCAGCAGGTCTTGTCGGTTTCGAGTGGGCCGTCGGTGTGCCTGGTTCGGTCGGGGGAGCAGTGCGTATGAACGCCGGCGGGCATGGCAGCGATATGGCTGCGTCGCTCGTTGGCGTGCATCTCCTCGATCTACGCACGACTAACCATGGATGGGTTGGCGCCGAGCAGTTGGGTCTGCGGTTTCGTGGCTCCGCGATCGCCGATCATCAGGTCGTCCTTGATGCACAGTTGCAGCTTCAGCACGGCGACACAGACGCGGCGGAAGCCACGTTGGCGGAGATCGTGCGTTGGCGGCGCGAGCATCAGCCAGGCGGACAGAACGCCGGCTCGGTATTTGTGAATCCGATTCCCGGTCAGCTAGCAGCAGCAGAACTGGTCGACCAACTTGGCCTGCGCGGATTTCGCATTGGCGGCGCATCGGTGAGCGAGAAGCACGCCAACTTTATTCAGGCGAGCGACAACTGCACCGCTGCCGATGTGCGGGCAGTCATCGAGCACGTGCGTGCCGAAGTGCAGCGCGCGACAGGTGTCGAGTTGCGTAGCGAAGTGACGTTGGTCGGTTTCGACGATGTGCCCTCAGCGACCGACAAGCTGCATCACACAGGAGTTGCGCTGTGACCGAGCCACCGATCGAAGACAATCCGTCCGACGACGTGCTCGAAGAGTTGCTCGGCGCATTCTCCGTCGCCTCCAGGCCCGACGGCGACGACACCGGGCCCGGGAACACCCGACGATCCGACAGCTACGAGTTTGACGATCCATCGATCGACCGCTTGTTGGGCATCACCGCCGAACAACCGGTCGTGCCTTCCGCGCCCCCAGTACCCAAGTCGATCGACACGAAGCCGGACCCGAAGCCAGCCGCAAAGACGGACGTGAAGCCAGCCGCAAAGGCGGACGTGAAGGCTGACAAGGTCAAGCCCGACAAGGGCAAGCCCGAGAAGGTGAAACGCGGCAGGTTCAGATTCGGCAAAGCCAAGCCGGAGGCGATTCCGCCAGCGACGGTCAAACAAGAACCGATCAAGTCAGCGCGCAAGCAAGAACCCGGTGGGCGGCCGACGATCGTCATCGGTGGTGACGAACTTCCCGACGCGGTGTTCCTCGACGTCGAGCGCGAAGAGAAGTTCCTGGAACGTCGCGTCGAAGAGGGCAACAAGGAACGGTCGACGATCGTCATTACCGACTTCGATGAAGCGGCGCCGCTTGATGCAGCCGCCGTGCGTTCGTCGATGGGTGGTGGAGGGGGCGGTGGCAGCGCCGATCAGCGAATTCGCGCGCGACGTATTTCGGTGCGACGCGCGGAGGGCCGTCGCCGTTTGCGTTGGGTGGTCATCGGTTTGGGTGCGATCGCGTTGCCGGTTGCAACGTTGGCTGTTCTCGCCTCGCCGCTCTTCGATGTGAGCAACGTGTCTGTGCAGGGCGCGACGTATACCGACCCGACCTTGTTGGCGACGATCATCGACGATGTCACCGGCGACCCTGTGCTGTTGGTCGACACTCAGGCAATCGAAAAGCGCCTGCTGGCCGATCCATGGGTCGAGGACGCCAAGGTTGAAACTGATTTCCCGCACGCGGTGCACATCGACATCCGCGAACGGACGCCGATTGCCTCGTTTCAGGGCGGAGATGGTCGCTTCCGAATTATCGATTATGAGGGGCGCGTACTGGATGTGATCGACGGCATACCCGTCGACTACATGCTGATCACGGGTGTCAACCCCGATACCGCGCGTGGGCAATTTGCTGGCGCGCCCTATTCGGCAGCGGCAGCGTTGGTCCTCACTCTGCCGTCAGAGATTCGGGTCGTCACCGAGTCGGTCGGTTTGAACGCGGCCACGGGTGCGCTCTCGTTGCAACTCGACGGCGGCACGATGGTTCAGTTGGGCGACGCGTCGGATATGGATCGCAAGCTTGCCCGTCTACTTACTCACATTCGGGCTGGCACTGTGGGGGTGTGCGAAGTCGACGTTTCGACGTCGGAGGTCGGTATCGTCCCCTGCTGATCTGCAGGCTAGGTCCTGTATCACCCTCTCTGACCTGCCAATTCGCTACGCTTGGACCCCAAAAGGTGTTTCCAATGTCCCCTCTCACTATCGAGGTCACTCACATCGCTCCGCACTTATCCCGGAGGTTTCTCTGATGGCTGGCGCCCCCCAGAACTATCTCGCCGTCATCAAGGTCATCGGTGTCGGCGGTGGTGGCGTCAACGCGATCAATCGCATGATCGACGCCGGGCTTAAAGGGGTCGAGTTCGTCGCGGTCAACACCGACGCGCAAGCGCTTTTGATGAGCGACGCCGACGTCAAGCTTGACATTGGTCGCGATCTCACCCGCGGCCTAGGTGCTGGCAGCGACCCGGAGATTGGTCGCACGGCGGCTGAAACGCATCGCGACGAGATCGAAGAGATGATCAAGGGCGCCGACATGGTGTTCATTACGGCTGGCGAAGGCGGTGGCACCGGCACCGGTGCGGCGCCGATCATCGCCGAAGTCGCCCGCAGCCTCGGTGCGCTGACGATTGGTGTCGTCACCCGGCCATTCAGCTTTGAGGGTCGCCGCCGTGCTGTGCAGGCCGATGCTGGCGTGCAGAAGCTGAAGGAAAAAGTCGACACGCTGATCGTGATTCCAAACGATCGCTTGCTGACGGTTTCCAACGAGAAGACCAGCGTGCTCAACGCGTTTAAGATGGCCGACGAAGTGCTGATGCAGGGCGTTGCCGGTATCACGACGCTGATCACCACGCCCGGTCTCATCAACACCGACTTCGCCGACGTGAAGATCATTCTCTCCGGTGCCGGTTCGGCGCTGATGGGTATCGGTCAGGCCAGCGGCGAGAACCGCGCCGTGACTGCCGCGAAGAACGCGATCAGCAGCCCGATGCTCGAAGCCGCGATCGATGGTGCTCGCGGCATCTTGCTGAACATCACCGGCGGTAGCGGCTTGGGGCTGTTCGAGATGAACGCTGCGGCTGAGATCATCCACGCCGTTGCGCACCCCGACGCCAACATCATCTTCGGTGCAGTCATCGACGACGAAATGGGCGACGAGGTCAAGGTCACCGTTATCGCAGCTGGGTTCGACCGCTGGGACAGCACGGGCGGCAGCGCCAGTTCCGGCTCGGGTCGTCAGTCACCGAAGCTGGTTCCGTCGCCGAAGTCTGGTTCAGGACTGAAGGATCTGTTTGCCGACGGCAAAGACGATCCACTCGATGGCGACGACGACTTCGACGTCCCCTCGTTCCTGAAGTGAACTAGAGAAACACGCGGTTTGAGTGACGGCGTTCGAGACCGTCGTTGCCGAACGGTTGCAGGCGGTGCACGAACGGATTGCCCGCGCCGGCGGATCCAACGTCACTGTGTTGCCGGTTACCAAGACCTTTCCGCTCGAGGCGTGCTGGGCCGCGTTTCACGCCGGTTGCACGGCGGTCGGTGAGAACTACGCGCAAGAGGTAGTCGCCAAGTTTGGAGCTGCCCAGCTGCCGTACCCACTCCCATTCGAGATTCACTTCATTGGCCAACTGCAGACCAACAAGGTGCGGGCTTTGGCGCCATTGATTTCCCTCTATGGCTCAATCGACCGCGTCTCGCAGGTTCGGGAGCTGGCTAAACGAGTCCCGAGAGCGCGCATTCTGATTCAGGTTGCTTCGGTCGCCGACTCAGGATCGCCAGGCAAGGCGGGTTGCCCGATTGCGGATGTGCCTTCGTTGGTCGAGTCGGCGGTGGCGGCTGGGTTGCACGTGGAAGGGCTGATGGCCGTCGGACCAACTGTCGGCGGCCCGGAAGCGGCGCGGCCACTATTTCGTTCGGTGCGCGATCTTGCGACTCGACTGGGTTTCAAAACGTGCTCGATGGGTATGAGCGACGACTTGGAGATCGCCGTACAGGAGGGCAGTACGCAGGTGCGCGTCGGAACGGCGCTCTTCGGCGGGCGTCCTCAACTCGACACGCTGGTGCGATAGCCTTAATGCCCATGTGGAAGAAGGCGATGGACTATTTGGGCCTCGGTCCCGACGACGCATACGACGACTATGACGACGCGCCCGAACCCGAGCGTCCATCGCGGCAATCACGCGCACCGCGCGACGAGCCGATGCGTCAGCAGGGTGGCTACTCGAACGAATACGACGATCCGCCGCCGCGCTCGAATTCGGGTCGCGCAACATTTCCGAGCAATCCCAGCACTAGCTCCGATGTGACGGTGCGTCGCCCTGTGGCTGCTGGTGATCAGTCCAGCGTCAAGCCACGGCCATCGAATCCGAGAATCATCCCGATCACCAAGGCGGGTTCCGGTGCCGGCGGTAGCGGCGATCCGTACACGGTGAAGCCGCGTCGCTTCGATTCAGCGCAAGAGCTGGCCGACAAGTTCAAAGAAGGCTTGCCAGTCATCATGAATCTGGAAGCCGCCGATCGTGAGGTCTCACGTCGGTTGATCGACTTCGCCAGTGGCCTTTGCTATGGCCTCAACGGCAGCATGGAAAAGGTCGCGAGCGGCGTCTATCTACTGAAGCCGTTGGCGAATTCCAGTGGCTACGACGATGATGGCGGCTACGGCGCCTGATGGAACTGAGCCCACAACAGATTCGCGGCGTCAGCTTCCGAGTAGTGAAGAAGGGCTACGACCCCGACGAAGTCGAGGCCTTCAAGGACGATGTCGCTGGTGTCGTCGAGACAACGACTAACCAAGCAATTGCAATGGAGGCCCGCGCGCGGGCGGCCGTCGCCAAGTTGCACGAGCTTTCACAGAACGCGCCGTCCGCTGCACCCGAGCGTGAACGTGAGCATGAACGCGCACCCGAGGGTTTTTCGGCGAGCGACAACGATCGCGTCGCGCGTACGTTGGCACTTGCGCAGCGCACCGCCGACAATGCGGTCGCCGAAGCGCGCGCCGAGGCAGACGCGATGTTGGCCAAGTCGCGCGATGAAGCAGAACGATTGCTCGACAACGCACGCTCCTTAGCTTCGAAGACGATCGAAGACTCGCGCGCGGAAGTGCGACGCGCAGTCGAGGGTGATCGCATCCAAGCCGAGAACGAATTGCAGTCGCTGCTTGCTCGCCGCGACTTTCTGCTCTCGGATGTCGATCATCTCGAGCAGTACTTGCAGGCTCAGCGCGAGCGCTTGCGCGACACAGCAGCATCGCTGCAAGAGATGATCGAGCGTGTGCCAGCCGGTTTCGGCGATATCCGTCGGCCCCTGCTGTCGGCGTCCGCCGATCCCGTTGCCACCGAAACTCCCAACAAATCGCAAGAGTCGCCATACGAGCCCGCGTTGGCAGCTGCGACGCCCGCACCGGCGCGCGAACTCGTTCAAGCCGCCGAACCTGACGACACTGACGGCGACGAGTTCGAGCTGTTCGATCAGGGTGCCGACGATGCCGACAATGTTGTAGGCAGGGCCGAGCCAGTTGAAGAGCTGTCTGAGCTCGTGTGGGACGACGCATCGATCGCGGCGGCCGAGCGCGCCACCGAGTTGCCGTTCCGCCCCAGTGGTGGGCCACCGGCACGCCCGGGTTCAGGTCGGCCGCAAGCCAATACCCGTCGCGGTGGGGCTACGGCGCCGCCGTTCAACGACCCGCTCGAGCAAGACAGCGTCTGGCGTTTGCTGGATGAAGAAGTGGCCAGTACACAGGCCGCCGAAGCCGGTATAAACCTCGATGAGGACACGACCGAAGTGCCGATTATTCCTCGCGTCGCCGATACCTTCCGGGTCGGCGGCGACGAGTTGCAATAACCTGCAACCCCTCGTCGCTCACCACCCGGCCCCCGGACCAACCTCTGGATTAACAGATAACCGTGACTTACCCAACCGTCG
>JAYVVU010000364.1:0-2910 GCA_043786755.1 Actinomycetota bacterium | reverse complement strand
TTGTGAACGGCACGATCGTCTACTGGAGCCTGGGCAACCTGATCTCGGGGATGGGCGAGGGCGACGGCCCGGCCAGCGACCGCCGGCGACTCGACGGGCTGATGGCCCGGGTGGAGTTCACCGAGCAGCCCGACGGGACATGGGCGGCAGAGGCCGAGGCGATTCTGCTGTGCAACGTGACTGGCAGCCGGATCGTCTACCCGGGCATCAGCACCCTCGCCGACCCAAACATCGACGTCAACCTGCGCGCCAAGCTGACCGCATGTGAAAAACGCAGTTCGCGGGTCGTGGCCGACCTTCACTGAAGGACATAAGCCCTGGTCAGCGGCCTTTTGACGTATCCCTCGCAATGTGATCGTAACATTGCTAGCCTTCTCGTCTCATGTGCCGGCGACTCACGACCCCATCGATCGTGGCTATCTGCGCGCTCTCAGTGTCCCTGCTGGCTGCTCCGCAGGTCGTCAAGGCTGACGGCGTCGACGATGCCAAGCGGAAACTGGCACAGATCCTCGACGATCTCGAGAACCTGCGCAACGAGATGGACCAGAACCGCGAGGACTACTACGGAGCCCTCGATCGCCAGGACGAGCTAGCCGTTGAGATCGAGGCCTCACAGCTTCGCGTCGACGAGATGACCGCCACCCTTGGTGACGTGCAGGTCGTCGTCCAGCAGATCGCGATCAACAAGTACACCTCTGGCGACTCGTTTGCGCTCAGCCCACTGTTCTCCAATGCCGCCGCGTATAGCCAGGCTGGTCAGCGCTCGGCGTTGTCCACGCTCGCCCTCGACAACGGGGAAGGCAATGTCGACGATCTGGAAGCGATCGTCGACGATCTCGCCGCCGAGCATGCTGTGCTCGCCACCAAGCAAGAGGAAGCGAAACAGTTGGTCGCCACCCTCGAGTCGAAGAAGACCGAAATGGCTGGCTTGGAAGAGGACTACCTCGCCCGCTACTCGAAGGCGGAGCGCGAACTCGGTGCGGCAAAGTTGCGCGCCGCGGAAGCAGCTCGCGAAGCGGCCGCGAAACAGCGCGAAGAACTCGACCGCGTCGCTCGCCAGGCGGCTCTTCAGCGCCTTCCCCGCGGAGCCACATCGGGACCTCGTTACACCGGCGAGGTTCCGCCTGTCTCGGGCAGCGCGGGCATCGCGGTCGCTGCCGCCTATTCCATGATCGGCGTTCCCTACGTTGCCTACGCGGCATCGCCCGACATCGGCTTTGACTGCTCAGGCCTCACGCAATGGGTTTGGGCGCGAGCAGGAGTCAAACTGCCCCACCAGAGCGGGGCGCAATCTAGGGCCATCCCATCGGTCAACCGCGAAGACATGCAACCCGGCGACCTTGTCTTTTATCAACGGTTCCCAATGCATCACGTTGCGATCTATGTCGGCAACGACATGGTGATTTCAGCGCCCGCGCCTGGCAAGTACGTCTGGCTCGTCAAGATCAACTGGAACAACGTCACGAGCATTGGCCGACCCGGCTGAACTGAAACGCGTTCGTAATATTGGTAACGTGACTGAAATATGACGTCGCGCCTCACATGCCGATCCACCGTGGCCATCTGCGCCCTGGCCGTCGGCTTGCTTGCTAGCCCGCAGACCGTGCAAGGCGACGGAGTCGGCGACGCCCAACGCAAGCTGAATCAGGTGCTCGACGACCTCGAGAACCTGCGCGACCAGATGGGCCAGATCGACGAGGACTACAACGGCGCCCTCGATCGCCAAGATGAACTGCTGATTGAGATCGCCGCCTCGCAGGCGCGCGTTGATGAGATGTCGGCCGTGCTCGGCGATGTGCAGACGGTGCTCACCGCGATCGCCGTCAAGCGCTTCACCTCCGGCGACAACATGGCGCTGAGCCCGATCTTCTCCAACGCATCTACGTACGGCGCCGCGGGTCAGCGGTCTTCGCTAACAGCGCTTGCGCTCGACAACGGCGAAGGCAACGTCGACGACCTGGAATCGATCGTCGACGATCTCGCCGCCGAGCAGGCCTCGCTCGCGCAGAAAGAACAGGAAGCGACGCAGCTGATCGCGACGCTCGAGGCCAAGCAAGTCGCGATGGCCGACCTCGAGTCGGACTATCTCGCGCGATACTCGAAAGCGGAGAACGAACTTGGCCAGGCGAAGTTGCGCGCGGCCGAGGCGGCGCGGGAAGCGGCCGCTGCGGCTCAGGCACAAAAGCAACGCGCTGCTGCAGCGACTGCTGCAGCAGCCGCGGCGGCGACCGCTGCTGCGAACGCGGCAGCAACTGCTGCGCGCACGGCTGTCGCAACTGTGGCTGCCGTTCCTCGTGGCGCCGGAGCCGCAACGCCCGCAGTCACTCCGCCGATCGCTGCTCCTCGTTACACCGGTCCTGTGCCCGCGGTCTCCGGCAGCGCCGGCGTGGCGGTAGCCGCGGCGTACAGCCAGATCGGCGTTCCGTATGTTGCGTTCAAGGCGTCACCAGAAACGGGTTTCGACTGCTCGGGGCTGACGCAGTGGGTTTGGGCCCAAGCCGGAGTATCGCTACCGCATCAGAGCGGTCGTCAGCTCGCGGCGACGGCGAGCGTGCCGCGCGATGAAGTGCAGCCCGGCGACCTGATCTTCTATTACACACCCATCAGCCACGTCGGCATCTACGTCGGGGGCGGGCAGATGATCCACTCACCTGCGACCGGCAAGACCGTCAGCATCACGAACGTGAACTGGAACAAGGTGGTCGGCATCGGCCGACCCGGCTGACGTACTAGGGCTGACGTATCAGGGGCTGACAGCCATCGCGAAGCGAATCGCCTCGGCGACTTGTGGTGCGCGGTAGCGGACGTAGCTGTCGGTGAGGTGACTGTCGTCGCTGTACACGACGTTGCCACCAATGACTGCTGGGCAGAAGTCGACGGTGCAGAACCAATTCGATGGGTCGACGTAGG
>JAYVVU010000363.1:0-2911 GCA_043786755.1 Actinomycetota bacterium | reverse complement strand
GCTGGTCGCCCTCAAGGGCGATCGCAAGATGAAAGTGCCGTTCGGACCATTCATGGCACTTGGCATGGTCGTGACGATCTTTATCGGCCAGAACTACGTGGACGTCGTACTCGCTCGTTGACGTCGGCCGTTAAGAGTTGGACTTCACGCCTTCGAGCACGCCATACATCGCCTGCACCAAAGCAACGGCAACGAAGCCAACGATGATTCCGACACCGACGATCATGATCGGCTCGAACATGGCGGTGAAGCGCTTAATTCGACTGTCCAACTCGCGGTCGAAGAAGATGGCGGCAACTTCCAACTGACGGTCAAGCGTTCCTGTTTCTTCGCCCACCTTGAACATCTGACGCGCTGCGCCTGGGAACAGTTCGGTGCGAGCAAGCGGCTTCGCAAAGCCTCCGCCTTCGAGAATTTGTTCTTGGGCGATAATCAGGCGCGCCTTGAATACTCGGTTGTTGGTGGCCTCGGTCGTCGTGCGCATCGCGTCTGGTAGCGGAACGCCGGCCCGGATCATCGCGCCGAGAATGCGACAGAACCGCTCGAGAATCGCATATTCCACAATTCCGCTCAGCACTGGTAGCCGAAGAACGAGCTTGTCGCGGAACTCCTTGCCCGACTCAGTTCGCCCCATCCACATGAAGAAACCGATGACACACATGAGGAAGGTGAGCGGGAAGTACCAGTAGATAGTGAACAAGTCCGCCACGAACAGGAGGGCTCTGGTGGCGAAGGGAAGTTTGGCGTTCATTTCTTCGAACAGCGGTTTGAACTGTGGAAGCACGTAACCGGCCAGCGCGGCAACTGTGAAAACCGACAACACCATCACGACGCCGGGGTACGAGAGCGCAGCGACAACTTTGGACCGTGTGTCGAGTTCGCGTTCGAGGTACTCCGCCAAGCTCTCTAGAGTTTCGTCGAGCTTGCCGGTGAGTTCCGCCGAGCCGAGAATGCCGATGTAGTAGTTCGGAAATGTTTGCGGATGCTTGGCTGCGGCACCGGCAAGCGTGTCGCCGTTGCGGAGGTCTTCGACCATTTGAGAAATTGTGCGTTGCAGTACGACGTCGGCGGTCTCGTCGCCGATTACTTCCATCGCTTCCGTCACCGGAATGCCAGCCTTCATGAACACGGCGAGCTGACGGGTGAAGTGCATCAACTCCTTCTTCTTCACCTTCTTGGCGGTCAGTTCGATCTGACCCATGCCGCGCTTCTCTTCGATCTTCACCGGGTAAAGGTTCTGGTCGAGCAGGTGCGAGCGCGCGGCGCCGATCGTGTCGGCCTTGGTCACGCCCTCGACAGCGGACCCGGTGACATCGATTGCTGCGTATGCGAACTTGGGCATGACTTTGCTCCTAGCTAGCGAAGAGGGTTTTGACGACTTCGGGGATGGTGGTGACGTCGGCTTCGACCAGTGCCATGGCTTCGCGCAACATGGTGCGCATGCCTTGGGCGACGGCCAGTCGACGGAGTTCTTCGGTGGTCGCCCAGCCAACGATCAAGCGGCGAAGTTCGGGGGTGATGCGCAGCAGTTCGTAGACACCGATGCGGTCGCGGTAACCGGTGTTGGCGCAGAAGTTGCAGCCGACCCCGTGGTAGAACACGCTCTTCTCGCTGCCACCACTGTTCTGACGGAAGACGGCGAGCTCATCGGCGCCCGGCGTGTACGGCTCTTTGCAGCTGTCGCAGACACGGCGCAACAGACGCTGACCGATGACGCCGACGACGGACGATGCGATGAGGAAGGCCTCAATACCCATGTCGAGGAAACGGTGAAGGGCGGCGACGCTGTCGGTGCCGTGAAGTGACGACAACACAAGGTGACCGGTGAGCGCGGACTGCACAGCAATACGCGCCGTGTCGGCATCTCGAATTTCACCGACGAGGATGACGTCAGGGTCTTGACGCAAGATGGCCTTCAAACCAGTGGCAAAGGTGAGACCGGCTTGATCGTTGGTCTGGATCTGGTTGATGCCAGGGAACACGTATTCCACTGGGTCTTCAACGGTCGTGATGTTCTTGCCCGACGAATTCACTTCCAGCAGCGACGCGTACAGCGTCGTTGTCTTACCAGCACCCGTCGGACCGGCACAGATCACCATGCCGAATGGCGAGTGAATCATCTTCGAATAGTGCAGATACGTCTCGCGCGGGAAACCGAGTTCCGAAAGACCAATCATCGACCGGGTCTTGTCGAGGATTCGCATAACGATCTTCTCGCCGAACACGGTGGCGACGCTGGCAACACGAACGTCGACTTCCTTGCCGTCGATGATCGTCGAGAACTGACCGTCCTGAGGACGACGCTTCTCGACGATGTTCATGCCGCTCATGATCTTCAAGCGGCTGGTCAACGCGGCATGCGCGCCCATCGGCAGCATGAACGCTTCAACGAGATGGCCGTCAATGCGGAACCGCACGCGCACTTCTTCGTCTTGGGGCTCGATGTGGATGTCACTCGCACGGTCGCGCATTGCCTGACTGACGAGGCGGTTCACGAGCTGAATAACCGGGGCCTGATCGTCGAGCTTTACCTCGGCGGCGATGGACGCGATCTTGGATTGCTCGTCGCCGAGATCCAGCGACTTGACCAGGCGATCGATGTCTTCGTCGGCGCGGTACACCTGATCGATGAACGTGCGAACCGTCAGCGGGTCGGAGACGAAGAACTTCACCGGTCGACCGGCGGCGGCTTCGATCGCAGCGCGTCGTGCCGGTGCTGGGTCGCTGCACAGCACAACGAGCGCGTTGCCTTCCGCGCTGACGACGAGGGCGCAATGCGTGCGCACGATTGCTTCGTCGAGAATCCGCTTGAGGTCGTCGGGGATGGCGATGCCTTTGGTGTCGACCGCGGGCACGTTCGTCGCTGCCGAGATGGCGATCGCGAGCTCGGTACGTCCGACGCTGTAACGAC
>JAYVVU010000362.1:0-2913 GCA_043786755.1 Actinomycetota bacterium | reverse complement strand
TTGAGCCGCGCTCGACACCGAAGTTCTCGCGCGCGACGGCGGCGAAGAACCCGATGTAAGGCAGCGACACGAGCGAGAACGTGAACAGCGTGAGCAGTAGCCGGCCGATCACCTTGTTTCGGCGCGCGATGCCTAAGCCGGAAGTGAGCAGCCGCCAACCTTCGGCAGGCGGGGCCGCCTTGTCGCGGTCGGGAACCTTCGTGCGCATGAGTGCGAACACGACGAATAGGTATGTGATCGCGTTGATGAGGAAGATCTCTGAAATCGAGGCGCCAGCCGAACGCAGCAGCACGACCAAGATCGGGCCAACCACGCGCGAGCCGTTGATCATCGCCGAGTTCAACGAGACCGCGCCCGGCAAGTCTCGGAGCGTGACGAGCGTTGGCAGCATCGCCGACCACGCCGGCGAGTTCAGAGCGTTGCCGGCACCGACACCGAACGCGACGGCGAAGATCGACCACAGTGGCGCGTCGTGCGCGACGAGTGGGGCAAGCAGGACCGAGAAGCCGAGTTGCACCATCTGCATGCCGATCAACCACTTGCGGCGATCGAAGCGGTCGGCGATCACACCCGCCGGGATTGAGAGAAACAGCAGTGGGCCTAGTTGGGCGAAGGCGACGAGGCCCACGAGTGTCGTGCTGCCTGTGCGATCGAGGATGTAGACCGGCAGCACCACGTTCTGCATCCAGCTGCCGATATTGGAAGCAAACGACGCCGCCCACATCCGGCGAAAGTTGGGGTACGAGAGTGCGGCCCGGGCGCTGCCCGGCTCGTGGCCATGGGCCGAATCATTCTCTACGGGGCTGGTTGTCGCTCTAGGTGTCGTCACGGAAGACTCCAGATTACGAGTTGTGGTCCGCCATGGCATTGTCCGGCGGTGTCACACTGGGCACATGGGGGAAGCAACTGAAACTGCCGTGGCCGCCGCATCCGATCGCTGTGCGCGGTTCGGCACGTATCCGGTCTGCCCGATCTGTGACGGTGCCCTGCACGCCGAGCACGCGCACTTCAAGTGCGGCTCATGCGGCTGGCGCGACAGCTGCTGCGACTAGAACTTGAACGACTAGCCCTGAACGACTAGCGCAACATCTCGGCGTAGTTGCTCAGCATCTGGGCGGGGCCGCCTAACAGGAAAGTGGTGAGGCAGGTCTCGCGCCACTTCGGAAGCTCGCCGCGGATTTTGTCGGGGGGACCGATCAATGCAACGTCCTCGACCATCGCCAACGGAATGCTCGCGGCCGCTTCCTTCTTCTTGCCGGCGAGATACAACTCCTGCACCTTCAACGCGACATCTTCGTAACCCATGCGTGCGAACACCTCGAAGTGAAAGTTGACGCCGCGTGCACCCATTCCACCGGCGTAGAGCGCAAGAAACGGACGAACGAAGTCGGCGCAAGCTTCGATGTCGTCGCCGGGAATGATCATCAGCGTCGCCGCCACTTCGAAGCGATCGCGTTTCGTCGCATCGCCGGACTTGGCGAAACCCTCGTCGAGACACTTTTGGTAGAACGCGTTTTCCTTCGGACTGAAGAACAGTGGCAGCCAGCCATCGCAGATCTCTGCGGCGAGCGCAACGTTCTTCGGTCCTTCTGCACCGAGGAAGATCGGAATCTCTTTGCGCAACGGATGGATCGTGCTCTTCAAAGGTTTGCCGAGGCCTGTGCCAACGTTTCCTTCAACGACTTTGGCGGGCATGTCGTAGAACTCGCCGTGAAAGTCGACTGGTGCTTCGCGGCGGACGATCTCGCGCACGATCTGCACGTACTCGCGGGTGCGAGCTAACGGTTTGTTGTACGGCTGCCCGTACCAACCCTCAACGACCTGCGGACCGCTGGCGCCGAGACCGAGGATGAAGCGACCGCCCGACAGGTGGTCGAGCGACATGGCGGCCATCGCTGTCGCGGCCGGTGTGCGCGCACCCATCTGCACGATCGCAGTACCTAGTCGGATGCGTTCTGTGTGCGAACCCCACCACGCCAGTGGAGTTAGCGCATCGCTGCCGTACGCCTCAGCGGTCCACGTGGAAGTGAAGCCGAGACGTTCTGCCTCTTTGACTGCTTCCAACGCGCCGGCGGGTGGGCCAGTACCCCAGTAGCCAGCGTTGTATCCAAGTTGCAGCTCGCGAGTCATGACCAATGTCTACTGCCGCGGGCGTCAGTGGTTGGGATCGAAGGTGACCGGCATATGTGATGGCCCGAAGATGCCGACGCCGTCGGGCTTCCACTCCGTCGGGCCGGCGAGCTTCAGATTTGGCATGCGTCGCGCCAGTAGCGGTAGTGCTTCCTGCAGTTCGGCGCGAGCAAGTGCTTGCCCGAGGCAATAGTGAATGCCGCTGCCGAACGTCACCTGCGGTTGGTCGCCCTTCTGGGCGGTGATGTCGAAGTCGGTCGGATCAGTGAACACATCGGGATCGCGGTTGGCTTCTGCCAAGCCCACCGACATGAAGGTGCCGGCCGGGAAAAGCACGTCGCGAAACTCGATGTCGACGCTGGCGAAGCGCGCAGTGCCGCGCACGGCGCCGAAGTAGCGCATGGTCTCTTCAACTGCCCGCGGTGCCAATTCCGGTTGCTCGGCGAGCAACTTCCATTGATCCGGGTACTCAGCGAACAATCCGACGGCGCAGCCGAGCTGGTTGCGAGTCGTGTCGGTGCCACCGACGATGACGGCGTTGACCATCATCACCAGTTCGTCGGTCGTCAATTTGTCGCCGGCCTCTTCAGCGGCAATGAGCGCTGTCAGCAGATCGTCGGCCGGCTGATCGCGGCGTTCGGCAATCAACGCCCGCGTATATGCATCAAGTTCGTCTTGCGTGCGCAAGATGAGATCGATCTTGCTGTTCATGTCGAGCGAGAAGATTTCAAGGATGTCGTTGGCCCAACGGCTGAACAATTGCCAATCGCACTTCGGTGCACC
>JAYVVU010000361.1:0-15657 GCA_043786755.1 Actinomycetota bacterium | reverse complement strand
AACTGAACGCCGTTGCAGGAGTCGCTGGAGCGGCAATCAGCACCGTGTACGTCCTGTTCCAGGCTGTCCGCCTGCGACCGTTGCCGGGTAGTGCGTTCTTGTCGGCAGTATCTGACGCCCACCAGCCATTCATGCTCGCCATCGTCCTGATCGCATCGGGTTCGCTGACCGCCGCCAACACTGCTACGACAGCAACCACGCAGCAGCAACCCGCCCGCAGGTAGCATCCTGGCCATGTCTGAGACTTCGGCGGAGCCTCGTATTGGCGTGTTGGTGGTTGCGTACAACGCGGAAAGCCACCTGGCC
Organism: Actinomycetota bacterium; assembly: GCA_043786755.1. GTDB lineage: Bacteria > Actinomycetota > Acidimicrobiia > Acidimicrobiales > Ilumatobacteraceae > UBA668. Next base: position 15,351 of record JAYVVU010000361.1, on the reverse strand, counting down.
AAGACGCTCGACCGCATCCCCCGTGACTTCGCTGCCAAGGTGACCGAAGTCCTCGTCTGCGACGACGCCAGCCCGGACAACACATATCTAGTCGGACTCGGCTATCAGAACCGCGGCACGCACCTTCCAATGCGGCTCGTTCGGCATCCGATCAACCTCGGCTACGGCGGCAACCAGAAGGCGGGTTACCGCTGGGCGATCGACGAGAAGCTCGACATCGTCGTACTGCTGCACGGTGACGGTCAGTACGCCCCCGAGTTCTTGCCCGAGATCGTGCAACCGATCATCGACGGCAAAGCCGACGCCGTCTTCGGATCGCGGATGATGGAACGCGGCGCCGCCCTTGAGGGTGGAATGCCGCGCTACAAGTTCGTCGGTAACCGCATCCTCAGCACAGTGCAGAACGCGATGTCGGGCGCGACGCTGTCCGAGTGGCATAGCGGCTACCGCGCCTACTCAGTCGACTGGTTGAAGAATGTTCCGTTCCAGCGCAACTCCGACGGATTCGACTTCGACACCGAGATCATCGTGCAACTGCTCGAAAGCAACGCCCGCATTGTCGAGTTGCCGATTCCGACTTACTACGGCGACGAGATCTGCCACGTCAACGGTCTGAAGTACGCCTGGGATGTCACCAAGCTGACGGGCCGTTATCGACTGCATCGCATGGGGTTTGGTACCGGCGAATTGGCCTTTGCCGATCGGCCCTACGAGATGAAACACGAACCCGAGTCATCGCACGGTCGGTTGCTCTCGTGGCTCTCGGCGCGTCCCGCTGGCCGCATCCTCGATCTCGGCTGCGGCGACGGACATTTGGCGAACGGCATGCAAGCATTAGGGCACGAGGTCACCGGCGTCGACCTTGCGGTGAACGACGGAATCGAAGATCGCATCCATCGCTTCGTTCAGGGCGACCTGGAGGAAGGCATTCCGCCAGATGTCGGCCAAGGCTTCGACGTCGTGGTTTGCGCCGATGTACTCGAACACGTGCGCACGCCGCGCCGCGTTCTCGAGGACGCGAAGCTGCTGCTCAACGCCGGCGGATCGATCTTGGTCAGCGTGCCGAACTTCGGCCACTGGTATCCACGACTACGCACCATGTTCGGGTTGTTCGACTACGACAAGCGGGGCATCCTTGACAGCACTCATATCCGCTTCTTTACGCGGCGCAGTATCGAGCACCTCGTCAAGAGCGCAGGGCTGTCGATCATTCGACGCGATGTCACCGGGCTACCGGTCGATGTCGCCAACCGCGGTTCGGTCGACGGATCAACCGCACAACGACTGAAGTTCTTCGCGCGCGCCGATCGGCTGGCTGCACGCGCACGTCCGCAGATGTTTGCCTACCAGTTCGTCTACGAGCTGACTCCAACCGCCAGCTAGCGGTCTAGTTCTTCGCAGGCTCGACACTGTCGAGCAGGTCGCGACACAGGCTCATCTGGATTGGGGTGCGCTCGAGCGTGCCGACGAAGTGATCGCTGAACAGCCCGTTGTGGTACGTGTTCTCGCGCAGGGTGATATCAGTGCCACCGTCGTACTCCGCCGACAGCACTAGACGGTCGTCGAGGTACAACTCGAAGACACTCACTCGCGGGTCGATCACCGCTCGCATCGAGTACGCGGTGTCGTAATCGAGTGCTAGCTCCGGCCCCAGCCAACCGTCGTGCGATAGCGCGGCGATGCCAAATTGGAACCATTCCTTACCCGGATCGATGAACACGAACACGGTCTTGCCGACCGCGGAGCCGGCTTTCGGCGACAGCGTGAAGATTGGCAGCGCCACAGGAGCATCTGGGCGCTCAAACGTGATCTGCGCTTCCATTGCACCGTGATCGTCGGCGCGTTCAACACCGTTCCAGTTCGACTTCTTGACCGCGTTCGTGTCCATGCCGTCGCTCCAGTACAGCGCATCACACTCACCGAGAATGAAGATGTCGCCGTAGTCGCCCTCCGCTGGCAGCGTGTCGCCTTGCGTGACGTTCGACAGGCGCCCGTCGTCGATCCATTCGTCGACGGAAAGTTGCGTCCGGATGTAGCCCGCCAGCAGGCTCGGCGGCGTCACCGACGAATACGCACGCTGGAACGTGTAGCCAAGCGCCAGGTTGGCGCTGAGACCGAACACGCCGGCGATCGCGAGTGCGCTCACCACAGTGCGACCGACCAAATGGCGTCGCGTGCGCAGCCAACTGGTGAGCACGACCGCGCCAGCCAGCGCGGGAATGATCAGCATCGGCAGGAAGTCGCTCTGATAGCGGTTGGCGATGTACCCGATTTGTAGGACTCCGATGCCGCCGATGAACGATCCGATCAACATTGGTCGCAGCGCCGCCAACTCGCGACGGCGCGAGCGCAGCATCGCCAAGGCGCCAACGATGGTCAACACAACCAGCACTGGCATCGTGGCGGGAATGCCGGCGGTGAAGTCGATGAGGTCGTAGACCGGGTGACCGAACAGCGGCATCTTTCGGTGCGGAAAGTCAATGAACGGGAACTGACGCGAGAAGCCAACACCGTCGGGGCGCCAGTATTGCAGCAAGTTTGAGGGAATGAAGTCCGAATTGAAGAGTGTTCCGTCGTTGGCGGCCAACATCTGCTGGCGAGCATGATCCATCTGGCTATACCGCTGCGTCTGCCACGGAACCGCGAACAGCGTGCGGAACTTGAGCCAACTGACGATCGAGAACGTCACGATTGGAACAGCCACCGCGATGATGAGCGGCCGCAGTCGTCCACGTTTTGCAAGTGGCGGACTGGCGACTCGCCGAACAAACGCGAGAGCGCGTTTCAGAGGCGACGACCCCGGCGGTACTCGCAACAAGAGCTGGGCGACGACGACCGTACCCAAAGCGATCACCGCGCCGATCGCGACCGAGGCTCGGCTGTGCATGGCCAGCATGGCGAAGCCAGAAGTCCACACCAGGAACCGCCGCGAGCCGTAGTCGATCCAGAGCAGTAGCGCCCAATAACTGGCCATCGTGAAGGCGACGCCCCACATGATCGCTTCGTGGTACACCCACGTACGGCTGCTCAAGAAGAGCAAGCTGCTGGCACCGACGATGACAAAGATCAAACCTGCGGTACCAACGGCCTCAGCGCGCGACACGGGTTGGTTACCTAGCACCCGATTGCGTAGCCGCCAGAACAAGCCGTTGACCACGAGCAACAAGAGTGCGAGCGCGGCGAGCATCGAGAGTGCACCGAGGCGACCATCGAGACGGTGTGTGAGCGCAACGATCGGAATTCGAAACGCGGCGGGTACCGGACCGAAGTACATGTACCAGTTCGGTCCGCGCGAGAAGCCCTCGATTCCGAGCACGCGCGCATCCATTGCCAGCGAAGCACCCAGGATCGAACGCGCCTGGCCTTCGTAAAAGTCCGCCGAGCGTTCCCAGCGCAAGAGATTCCACGTGCCCGCCGTCAACATCCACGTCTGCACGATCAACGCGAGCGCGCCGCCTACGGCTGCTGCGCGATTCCATCGCCGCCGGTCGCTGGCGTCACCAACTGCCGGTGGCCGTCGCAGACCCAGCCGCACCCATTGCCACCAACGAGCAAGCATCAGTTGGGTTCCACGAGCGCGAGCAATTCATCGCAGAGACTGTCGTTCGGGCGCTTGGTGAACTCGACGTCGGCACCAGCGGTCGACTTGTCTGAGGGATTGAAGAACATGGGCGAGTTGAGATCGTTGGCGAACACAACGAACGGGGCGAGCACCTTGTGCTCTGGCGGTGCAGGCTCGACGGAGTAGACGTGATGGCGCACGCTCACCAAGATCTCTTGGTCGAACGGCACACCTAGCTCGTACGGCGTCCACTGCCCAACGTCGGTTCCGTCGGGACGCACGATGCGTGTGCGGAACTCGCCGTCGCCGATCTCGACGCCGATGTCCGACGAGCCACCAACGCTCGGCGTATTCACTGGGCGGCCAACGCGGCCAAGCTCGATGATTGTTCCGGGCTCGAGATCTGCGGTTACCGTGATCGTGATCAGCCACTCGCGCATGGCGATCGGTTCCCATGGGCCGTAAATGTCGCCGGTGCCCATGAACGCGCCATCGCATTCGCCGACGATGGCGATCTGGTCGGCCACGGATTCGTTTGGCAATTCGTCGACCCGGAGGATGTTGTCGGCCATCCCTCCACCGAGCAAGTCGTTGAAGTCGAGCTGTGCGCGGACGTAGCGCTCAAGCAGCGGGCCCGGGTTGCTCATGTGTTGCAGCGAGACGCCGGCGGCCATGTTCGCGACAGCTCCGAACATAGCCAGCAATGAAACAACCGACAGCACCATCATCCGGCGGGTGCGCACCCACGGCGCGGTCACCGAAACGAGGTGTGTCAAGCCGACGATGCTGCCGATCGCAAGGATCGGCATGAACTCGGATGTGTAGCGGTAGCCGATGTAGCCGTAGATCATGATCGGACTAGCGATCAGTGTCGCGGCTGCAAACGGAACGCGCACAAGGCGCGTTGCCGCACGCGTGCTTGAACGGAACATCGTCACCGCGCCCCACACGGTGAGCCCGAACAACAGCGGCATGAACGTCGTCACGCTGCCGGTGCGATACGGCTGATCAACGACCGCGTTGCCAACAGTCTCCGCCGGGCGGCCCGGCAATGAGACAAACGGGAACACCGAGGTGAAACGAATGCCGTTCGGCCGGAAGTAAGCGTTTGCCGTAGTCGGCAACAGGTTAAGGTTGACGATGTCGCCACCGTTGGCTGCCAGCGCGCGTTGGCGACGCGGGCTCATCGGTGTGAACACTTGTTTCTCGAGCGGGAACAGGTACGGATGTTGGAACTTCGCCCAGTTGATCGCGATACCGATCGCCAACGGCCCAAGGCCAGCCAGCACGACCCACAACGAAAGCCGACGCCCGTCGGGTCCCAGACCACCGCGCCACATCCAGACCGCCATCACAATCGCGGCGAGTGCAAGACCCCAACCGGCGGTGGCGCGCACCATCACAGCACCCAGCACAAACGCGCCGAAGACGAGAACGTTCTTACGCGAAGGTGCCTGCGCCAGCCGGATGAGAGCAAGGGCGGCACTGAGCACCATCGCTATCGACCACACGTAAACCTCGTGATACACCCACGGCATCGACGCAAGGAACAGGACAACCGAACCAGCGCACAGCGACACGTGCAGCACGCCGAACATCGCTAGTTCCCAGCGACCCAGCGCCGCCTCGGAACGCATCAGCTGACGAACTGTCCACATCAGCCGTCCGGCCGTGAATGCGATCACGAACCAGGCAAGCAGCATCGATGGTGCGGTTAGGCGCCAACGGAAGTAGTCCGTGACGGCCACGATCGGCATCCGCAAGATGGCCGGACCCGGCGGGTAGTAAAGGTATTCCCGGCCGTCGACGATGAATCCTTCGATGCCCGCCGTGCCGTGCTGAATGTTGAGGTGTCCGTGCAGCAAGGCGCGCGCCTGCTCGTCGAAGAAGCCCGAGAACTCGCCGCCAGTGAGGCCCTGATGTAGCGGGTGAAATCCGAAGTTCCACAACAGCGGAATGAACAGGACTGCGCCGGCAGCAGTTGCCCAGCGCATCGCCCGTCGGAAGCGGATTGCGTCTCCATTCGCCGCCGTCAACATCGTGGGTAGGCTACCGCAGGACCTAGCCGTAAGAGATTTCGAAGGATTCGAATTGCACACCACGATCGACGAGATCATCAACTTGCGCCCGTTGGAGGAGCGCGTAGCCGAGCTACGCAGTCAGTACCTTGCCGCGCAGCCGTACCCACACATCTCGCTCGACGATGTCCTCACTCCTTCCGCGCTGCAAGCCGCCTACGAAGGTTTCAGCGTGATCACCGAGGACGACTGGACCAACTACCTGCACGTCAACGAGCGCAAATTTGCCAACAAGGTCCCTGCCACATGGGGCGACTCGCTGCGTGGAATTCTTGACGCGCTATCGACGCCGCGCTTTCTCGCCTTCTTGTCGCAACTGACCGGCATCGACGATCTCCACGCCGATCCGACCCTCGACGGCGGCGGACTGCATCGGAGCTTCCGCGGCGCGCATCTCAACCTGCACGCCGACTTCACCGCCCACCACAGCAACGAGCGTTGGCGCCGACGGGTCAATCTGTTGCTCTATCTCAACCCCGAGTGGCAACCCGAGTGGGGTGGCGAACTGGAACTGTGGGACCGCGATGTGTCCTCGTGTCAGGCCAAGGTCGCTCCGCTGGGTAACCGCGTCTTCCTGTTCAACACGGACGAGTATTCATTTCATGGTCACCCCGAGCCGCTGAACTTCCCCGACGGAATCGCACGTCAATCGATGGCGCTGTACTACTTCACCGAGGAAGCGCATCCGTTAAAGCAGTCGACCAACTACCGCGCTCGCCCCGGTGACGGCATCAAGCGGTTGTGGATCTATCTCGACAAGAAGGCGCTCGCCGGGTACGACGTTTTCAAGCACCGCTTCAAGTTGTCGGATAAGGCAGTCAGCAACATGCTCGGCAAGTTCTCGCGCAAGAAAGGGTGACGCGGCTCAGCGTTGCTTACGACGAATTTCGTCGCGCAGCGCAGCCAACAATCCGGCGGCCGCCGCATCCCAGCTGAGAGTCCGTGCCCGCGCCAACGCTTGCGTGCCGAGCGTTGCGCGCAACTTGTCGTCAAGCAAGACATCCGCGATTCGTTCGCCAAGCGACTCGACCGGTGCCAGCACTCCAGTGACTCCGTCGATCACGCTGCAGCGGTGACCCGCGATGTCGGTGGCCACTGCCGGCGTGCCACAGGCGGCGGCCTCGGTCAGCGTCAGTCCCCAACCTTCCGATCGCGATGCGCTCGCCACCAACCACGCTTGTCGGTACAGCGCGATCAACTCGTCGAGCTCGATCCGGCCGGGCATCGTTATCCAGTCGCTGGCACCATGCGCCGCGATCAGTTCCTCCAGCGCAGCGCGTCGCGGGCCGGTGCCGACAATCACCATCCGCAGTGCAGGCACGCGCTGTTTCGCCTGCAGCGCGGCTGCAATCAGCAAGTCGTATTCCTTCACGGGTGCTAGTCGACCGACGCTAAGCACCAGCGGAAAGTCTGCGCGCTGGCCGCCGGGCGAGTACGCCTCGGCAACGCCGTAGGGCACAACTCGCGTGCGTTCGTCGCGGTAGCCGAGTTCGTGCAGATGAGCGGACGTCGATTCGCTGCCCGACACAACCATCGTTCGCCGATACGCGAGCGGTGCAATCTTCGTCTCCATCACGCGACAGACAGCAGCGATGGGTCGCGGAAACATCTGCTCCCACATCTGATCGTGCACATGATGAACGACTGTCACGTTCGGGCGGCGACACCAGACAGGGCTGAACCATGGCACGCCGTTCCATATCTCGACGAGTGCATCGAACGGACCCATCCGATGCGCAAGCTCGGCCACCATCGTGCGCGGGAACACGCTGTAACGGCTCCCCCGACGCACGACTGAGTAACCGTTGCGTTTTGCGATCTGCGGCAAACCGGGTGCTTCCGATGTGCGATGCACCACGTCGAGCCCGGCCGCAGCCCAGCGACGCATCACTTCATCGGCGTGGACCTCCGAGCCGCCAGCATCGCCATCGTCGAGATCGCGCCACGCCAGAACGTGCACGCGCTGGATGCCGAGCGCTGTCAGGTCGCCGACAATGTCGGCCACCGTTTCCCTTATGACAGGGGCAGACGGCGCCACAGTGGACCCGGGACGTGACGCAGCGCCGAGAAGACCGGGCGCAGAACCTTCGGCGCCCACACCATGCGCTTGCGACTGCGCAAGCCGGCTACGACAACTTTGGCGACTTCATCGGGAGTCGTTGCGAATGGCGCCGGGTCTTTGCCGGCTGTCATCTGCGAATGAACAAAGCCCGGGCGCACGACCATCACGTGCACACCATCGGCGGCGATTGCATCGCCGTATCCCTGCGCAAAACCGTCGAGACCCGCCTTAGATCCGCCGTACACCGGGTTGGCCATCCGCACGCGCTCGCCGGCCACACTGCTGACGACGACGATCGAGCCGTGGCCCTGCGCTCGCATGCGATTACCGACGGCGATGGTCGCCGCCACCGGAGCCGCGAAGTCGATGTGCGCCAGTGATGCCGCGGCGGCTGCATCGGTTGTAGTGACTGCCGAGTCGCCGAGTTGCGCGAAGGCGACGATGGCAACATCGATCTCGCCTGTCGCTTGCGCGATCGCATCGATGGCGGCCTGATGGCTGTCGACAGCCTCGCCGTGAAACTCGACAACATCGACGGTGAGCGTGTCGCTACGCAATGCCTGCGCCTGCTGCTCGCCCTTGGCCACGTCGCGACAGGCAAGCACGACCCTGCGCAGCGATGGGCGGTCGAAGGCGTGCACAATCGCAAGGCCAATCTCGCTGGTACCACCGAGTAGCAACACGTGCTGCGGATTACCGAACGCGTTCTGCATCAATCTCCTTCACTCAGCAAGCTCAATCGGCGAGCTAGGTCGCTCTGCCACTTGCGCTGCGGATCGACTTCGTCGCGAGTCGCTCTCCACTCGGCCAAGCGAGGGTATCCGCGTCGAACAGCGTCGGGGCCGATGTGTGCATCCTTGGCGAAGTAATGACGCCCACCGGCATCCAACACCAGGGAGTCGAGTTGGTGGAACAGCTCCGGTAGTCCGGAAGCGGCCGACGAAGCGTCAAGCGTGAGCGTCCATCCAGTAATCGGGAAGCTGAGCGGCGCGGGGTTGCCCGGGCCGAAGCGCTTGATGATCGCGAGGAAACAAGCGACGCGTGCGGACGAGAGCAACTCGACTGCTTTGCGCAGCACATCGTCGCGATCCATGGGCACAACGAACTGGTACTGCACCATGCCGCGCGCGCCGTATAACCGGTTCCACGAGCCCACACCGTCAAGCGGATGAAAGAACGTCGCGATGTTCTGCACCTCTTGCACTTTGTGGCGCGGCGCCTTGCGATACCAAAGCTCGTTGAAGGCGGCGACCGCCGGGTGCGAGAGCACACCAGACGGCGGCGCAAACGGCGGCACGGAGACGAGGTGACGCGGGTCGTAGGCAAACGCATCGTCGTTTGCCGACAACTGGGCAGCAACGGCGTGATCACCGCGCGTGAGCACACCGCGCCCGAGGTTCTTGCCGCGCGCCAGCAGATCGACCCACGCGACGCTGTAGCGATAGTTGTCGTCGCCGTCGGTCATTGCCGCCAGCAGCGTGTCGAGATCGGGCAGGCGATCGGTATCGACTGACATGCGACTGGTCTCGATCGGGATCAGGCGAATGGTTGCCGACAGCACGATGCCAGTCAGCCCCATGCCACCAACAGTCGCCCAGAACAGCGCCGCGTTCTTGTTTGGTCCGATCTCCACGACCGAGCCGTCGGCGAGCAGCATCTCCATCGCCGCAATGTGACTACCGAACGATCCGTCTTGGTGATGGTTCTTGCCGTGAATGTCGCTGGCGATCGCGCCGCCGATTGTCACGAACCGCGTGCCTGGCGTGACCGGCACAAAGAAGCCACGCGGCACAATCACGCGCAAGAACTCATCAATGCTCAGGCCTGCTGGGACGATCGCCTCGGCGCGTTCGGAGTCGAGTACAACTTCGCCCGCCGACGCCGCGAGACGTACGACCAGTCCCCCGCCATTCTGTGCGGCATCGCCGTAACTACGACCGAGCCCACGGGCCAGCGCCCCACGCGGCCCTGCGCCCTTCACTGCAGTCGCCACATCAGCGTTGTCGGCAGCGTCGACGACTTCGGCGACGCTCGGTTGCGTGCGACCCCAGCCGGTCAGAAGCTCGCGCTTCACTAAAACGAGCCGTTCACTAAAATGAGCCGTTCACTAGTAGGGCCACTCGGGTTCGCTGCCGGTGACCTTGCGCACGAGCTTGCCCGCCTTCAGCGTCAGCAGCACTTTCACCAGCAGGTTCTTCACGAACCACGGCAGCTGCATGAGCTGTCTGCCCGCGTTGGCGATGCGGTGGCCAACGGTGCCGTCGAGATCTGCCCGATACTCGGCCAGTGATCGCGAGCGACCGACATAACGAAAGCGACGTCCGAACGCGAGCTCGCGCAAGATGCCCAATGTGACTCCGACGGAGGAGAAGGAATCGTGAATCAACAGCGTCCCGCCCGGCCCGACGCGCTTACCCCAATCGCGAATGTCAGCGCGTGCCGGTTGATAGCGATGGGCGCCGTCGATGTACAACACGGCTGCGTCGCCAGTTACATCGGCGTGCGCCTTCTCGCTGAACGCGCGTATGTGCCGCACACGATCGGCAACACCGGCCGCCGCGAGGTTGGCGAGGAATGCTTCATGATCAGTCGCCGCCGCGGCTCCGTATCCGGCGATCTCTCCCGGCCCGCGGTCGTTACCTGCGTGCGGATCAATTGCGACGACGTGCGCTCCACTCGGCGCGGCAGTCGCGAGCACGACCGTGCTGCGCCCGCGGAAGCTACCGATCTCGACGATCGTGTCGCCGGAACTGACGCGTGCCGCTGCCGCGAACAACCGCTGCGCTTGGCCTTCGGTCAGCCAACCCGGAATGTCAGCGACCTGCGGCCACACAGAGTCGAGAGCAGCGGTGGTGGTCATCCGACGTAGACCCCGAGGCCGAAGACGATGACCCAGATGATCCCCATCGCCTGCAGCCATCGGTCAGCGGCGAAGACTTCCTCTGGCGCGGCGCCGTGGCCTTGTTCGAGCACCAACGTGTAGCGCAGCAGTGCCGTCAGCATTGGAATGATCGACAGCTCGTAGAACGGCCAACTGCTGCCGGAGACCTCACGCACTTCGAACGCCCAAATGCAGTAAGTGACGAGAGTGGCACCGACACTGACCGAAAGGATCGTTTGCAGGAACTGCAGCGAGTATGCGTCGAGCGAGGCGCGCGTGCCAGCACTTTCGCCCAACTCGCGCAACTCGGCGAAGCGCTTGCCGGTCACGATGAACAGCGATCCGAATGATGTGCATAGCACGAACCAAGTGCTCATCGGCACGCCGGTCACCACCGCCCCGGCGACAGCGCGCAGCACAAAGCCGCCGGCAACGGCGACTAAGTCGACTACCGCGACGTGCTTCAGCGCCAGGCTGTACACCGTCGTCAGCACCACGTAGCCGAGCACCACGAGCCCAACTCGCCAACCGAGCGCAAAGGCCACTCCCAGTCCACAAGCGACGAGCAAAGTGCCAGCAGTCCTCGCCGTCGGAATCTTGATGGCTCCGCTTGCGATCGGCCGCAATTGTTTAGTTGGGTGCTGGCGATCGGCGACGACATCGTGAATGTCGTTCCAGTAGTACGTGCCACTGCTGACTAGACAGAACGCCGCGAAGACCGTGAGTACGCGCAGCAGAAATGAACCGTTGTCGAGCACGCCAGCAGCACCGGGCGCAGCGAAGACCAACACATTCTTCACCCATTGCTTTGGTCGCGCTTCGCGCACCAGCGCACGCATTGTCGTGCCGCTAGTAGTCGTTCCGGTCATCGTCGCGCCTCTCATGACTCGTACCCCGCGGGTATTGCCGATACCAGGTCGCGCGTGACCAACATCGAGTGATCGGCGCGCGCGAGCAGTTCGCGATCACCTGCACTATCGCCATACGCCCACACGGTCGCGCCATCGAGACTGCGGTCTGTCAGCCATGCCTCCAGGCGGCGGACCTTCTCAGCGGCCCGACAGTTGCCACCGGCGAGGCCATCGGCGAAGTTGTCACCGAGCCGCTTGGGCTCCGCGCACAGAACATCATCGACACCGAGTCGGCGACCGAGCGGTCGCAGGTAGGGCCCAAGCGACGCTGACACCAAGACAATCCGATGGCCCGCGCGCTGATGCCACCGCAGTCGGGCCACCATGTCGCTGCGCATCCAGCCGTCGTGCACTTGCTCGGCGAACAACTCGCCCAGCGCCTCCACCTGTGCGATGTTGCGGCCGCGCAAGACTCCGCCAACGATCAATTCCTTCAGGCGATCGCGATCTCGACGCGCAGCGGCAGCAACCGACACCATCGGTCGGGCAAGAACGGCCCGCGAAACTCCCGCCCAGCCACCGACACGCAACAGGAACGGACGCACACAATCGCGCACCGTCAACGTGCCATCGACGTCGAACGCCGCGACATCGGGCGTCGTTGACTGCGTCATCGTGTGCCCTTCATCAGCGCAGGCTCTCGATCATCGACCAATACCCCGGCCAGCTCTTGCTCACGACTTCCGGATCGTCGACCACGATGCCACTGGCACCGAGGCCAAGAAGTGCAAATGCCATCGCGAGACGATGGTCGTGGTGCGTCGCCAGCGTCGCCATCTTCACTGGGCCGGGCGTGACGACCAATCCGTCGGCAGTATCGACGGCATCGACGCCAGCGCGCCGCAGTTCGTGGCAAAGGTCGGCCAGTCGATCGCTTTCCTTGTTGCGGATGAATCCGACACCGTGAATCTCGGTAGCGCCGTCGGCAAACGCGGCGACCGCAGCGAGGGTCGGCACGAGATCGCTGAGTTCGACCATGTTGATCGCCAGCCCGCGCAGCGGCCCCGATCGGGTGACCGTCGTGGCCCGATCGTCCTGCGTCACCGAACAACCCATGCGCGCGAGCACATGGCAGAAGCCGGCATCACCTTGAATAGAGTCGCTGGTCAATCCGGGCACCGTTGCTCGCCCACCGCAGATTGCCGCCGCAGCAAACGGGTAGCCAGCTGAACTGGCGTCGGGCTCGACGACGAAGTGTCGCGCTGTGTAACGACCGGGAGGCACGACGATGATCCGGTCGCCAACCTCGACACCGGGTACACCGAAGCGTTCCATGATCGCCGCCGTCATGCGCACATAGGGTCGCGACACCAGAGCCGTGGACAGCACGAAGCGGAGTCCGTTGGTGAAGTACGGCGCAACCATCATCAACGCAGTGAGAAACTGGCTGCTCGAATCGCCAGGCATCGTCACTTCGTCGGATGCAAAGTCGAAGGGGCCTTCGATCGTTACCGGCAGATGCCCCGCGGCACCCTTCGGGCGCACGTGCGCGCCTAGGGCTTCCATCGCCTCGTGCAGTGGCGCCATTGGACGGGCGCGCAGTGGCGCGTCGCCGTCGATGGTGTACGCCCCTTTGCCGAGCGCGCAAAGCGCTGTCAAAAACCGCGACGTCGTCCCTGCGAGACCGGTTTGCAATGTCAGCGGCCCCGGCAAAAAGTGAGCACGGCCACCTATCACGTGAACAGTGCTACCAACAGGAGAAGTCTCAAACGAGTCGACCTGCAATTCGTCAGCGACTTCGATGTCAAGACCAAGGTTGCGCAGCGCTGCCAGCATCGACTGGGTGTCGTCGCCGTCGGGCAGGTTCGATAACACCGACTCGCCATCGGCGAGAGCCGCACAGAAGAGCGCACGATTGGCAATGCTCTTCGAACCCGGCACCGCTACGACCGCGTCGATCGCGGCACCAAGCGGGGCAACTCGATAGCCGGTCATCGTTGATCTCAGCTCAACCGCTGCACTGCTGGTCGGTAACCGCGCGCCAACAAACCGCCGCGATACATCTCGGCCTTCAACGCGTCGACCAGCAGCACTGCCACACCGCGATTGCCTTCGACACTGTGCACCACTTCGAAGCTGGCGATGTTGACACCCAGTTCGGCGGCAAGCGTGAAGACTTCGGCTGCAGCACCCGGACGGTCGGGAATCGGAATGCGCACCTCGCTGAGGTCGCCGGGATGCGTGCCACGTGTTGGCAGATTGGCGCGGGCGTCGCGCGCATTGTTGAGCAGTCGCTGCAATTCTTCGCGGTCGTCGGTGTCGACGACGGTGCGCATACTTTGCAGTCCGTCGATCAGCCCGTCGAGCGCAGAGAGGATCGCTGTGCGGTTATGCGCGCAGATGTCGAGCCAGATGGTCGGCTGGCCGCTAGCGATGCGCGTCATGTCGCGAAACCCGCCGGCCGCTAAGCGCAACAGCGATGCGTGTTCCTCGGCACGATCGCTGGCCAAGCCCATCAACGTGGCGGCGGTGAGGTGCGGCACATGGCTGATGACCGCGACGGTGAGGTCGTGGCGATCGGCGGGCAGCGCCACCACGTCGGCGCCAAGCTCGGCTACGACCGCCGCGACGGAACTGAAGGTCGTGTCGTCCGTGTTCAACGATGGCGTCAACACCCACACGGCGCCCGTGAACATGCTTCCGTCGGCGCCATCGAGGCCGTCGAGTTCACTGCCGGCCATAGGGTGGCCACCAACGAAGCGCGGGTCGTCGATGGCGGCGACGAGCGTCGCCTTCACGCCGCCGACGTCGGTGACGAGGCCGGTCGTTTCGGCGAGCGCGCGCTTCACCTGATCGACCAGCGCCAGCACAGGCGTAGCAACAAAAGTGATTTCCGCCGACGGGTTCAATTCCCCGGAGGTGATGATGCCCATGGCCAATGCCTGCTCGAGTCGGGCGGGGTTGTCGTCGTCGCCGCTCACGGTCCAGCCACGTTCGGTCAAGGCGAGCGCGATGGAGCCACCGATCAGCCCAAGACCCAGAACATTGGCCGCCCGATTACCCGACACGGCTATTCAGCGTACCGGCCGACCCTGTCAGGGGGCAGGTTGCGGCGGCGGGTTGCTGGCTGCGGCCTCGGCGAGCGACCGAACCTCGGCGTCGCTGAGCGCGCGCCACTCGCCCGGCGCCAACTGAGCGTCGCGCAGCGGCCCGATTCGAACTCGAACCAAGCGCTGCACGGGGTGGCCAACGGCATCGCACATACGGCGGACTTGGCGGTTGCGGCCCTCATGGATCGTGATCCGCAGCACCCCCGGCGTCGGCTGCGACACCTTGGCCGGAGCGGTCATGCCGTCCTCCAGCTCAATTCCGTCGCGCAACCGACGCACCTCGCCGGGCGCCACGGTGCCTTCAACGTCGGCGAGGTATTCCTTTTCGACGCCATGGCTGGGGTGCGCCAAGCGGTTCGCAAGGTCGCCATCGTTGGTCAGTAGCAACAGCCCCTCGGTGGCCGCATCGAGACGACCGACCGGGTACACACGCGGCTCGGAAGGCACCAATTGCACGACCGTCGGGCGACCCTGCGGATCGTGCGCAGTGCACACCACGCCTGCCGGCTTGTTGAGCAGCAGGTAGACCATCCCGGGCTTGACACCGATGGGGACGCCGTCGACCTCGACGCGATCGTTGTCGACATCAACGCGCCGGCCGAGCACCGCGACCTCGCCATTCACGGTGACGCGGCCGGCAGCGATCATGTCTTCGCACACGCGACGGCTACCCCAACCGCGAACCGCCAACACCTTTTGCAGGCGCTCGCCTTGGGGCATTGCTGCCGACTTGCTCGCCAACTGTTCCCACAGCGGCGGCTCAGGTACGAGCATCGGCCGGTGGGTCGAGACGCAGACCGTGCTCCA
>JAYVVU010000360.1:0-6791 GCA_043786755.1 Actinomycetota bacterium | reverse complement strand
AATGGAATCGCGAACACGGTCGAGGGTTCCAACGCACGCGCCATCGCCGAGCGCGGGCCGTCGTCGAGCAGCGCCATCTCGCCGAACATGTCGCCGCTATCCATCAGGGCGACGACGGTCTCGCGGTGATCGATCGGGTTGGCGATCACGATTGCAACCCGACCGCTGATGACGAGATACAGCGACTCGGCCATGTCGCCTTCGCGGAACAGCACGTCGCCGCGGATGAGGGGCAGCTCGCTGCCTAGCGCCGCGATCTCACGCAGTAGGGCGGGTGCGGCATCACCAAAGAAATCGGTGCGGGCAAGCAGTTCTTCATGGGCCATGGTCGTCGGAACGGTACTACCCTCGTTGGGTGTCGTCACTTCGGCAACCGGAACCGCAACCGGAACATCAGCCGCGCGAAGGGTCATCAACGGTGCCGCGAGTCGACGGTGAAACGGTATGGACGATCGTTGTCGCTGGCGGGAGTGGGCAGCGCTTTGGTGGCCCCAAGCAGTACGAGCGGCTTGGCGATCGGCGCGTACTTGATTGGTGTACGGCGGCCGCCGAGGCTGCCAGCGATGGTGTCGTCGTAGTGGTACCAGCGGCCGACGCCACCCGCGAAGGGGTCGCGGGTGGCGTGACACGCAGCGATAGCGTCCGCGCTGGATTGGCGGCTGTTCCGAGCAATGCGACCATCGTGTGTGTCCATGATGGTGCTCGTCCCTTCGCTTCATCGGGCCTTTTCGCCGCGGTTATTGCAGCGGTGGTCAACGGCGCGGACGCCGCCGTGCCGGGCTTACCCGTTTCCGACACGATTAAACGTGTAGATGGTGACGGTTCGGTGGTCGGAACCCCCGAGCGCTCGTCGCTGCGCGCCGTGCAGACTCCGCAAGCTTTCCGGGCCGACATATTGCGCCGTGCCCACGCCGATGCAGGTGACGCAACTGATGACGCCGCCCTGGTTGAAGCCACTGGGGGCCGGGTCGTTGTGGTGGCTGGCGAGCAACACAACCGTAAGATCACCGACCCCAACGACTTGCGTTGGGCGCGCCAACAGCTAGAAGGCAACGCAATGACCGGCACCGCAACGACCAGTACCGCAACGACCGGCACCCCAACGACCAGTACCGCAACGACAAGGGCCACCACGACCAGGGTTGGGCAAGGTTTCGACATCCATCGCTTCAGCGACGATGCCTCGCGGCCGCTTGTGCTTGGCGGAGTTGTCTTTGAGGGCGCCCGCGGACTGCACGGCCATAGCGATGCCGATGCCGTCGCCCACGCTGTTATCGAGGCGTTGCTCGGGGCGGCCGGACTTGGCGACATTGGCGAGCACTTCCCCGACACCGACCAGCAGTGGAAAGGCGCCGACTCGCTGCAACTGCTGCGCCAGGCGGCCGGGCTGGTACGTGCGGCTGGTTTCGCGATCGGCAACGTCGACTGTTCGGTCGTGTGCGAGTCGCCAAAGTTGGCACCGCACCGCGACGCGATGCAGCAACGCCTGAGCGAAGCCGCGGGCGCGCCTGTCACGGTCAAGGGTCGGCGCGCTGAAGGGCTCGGCGCACTAGGTCGCAAGGAAGGCATCGCCGTGTGGGCGACCGCCATCATCAGTCAGGCGCAATCATGAAACCACGCAAGCCAGCACAGGGCGGCCCGCGCGGCGCGCGCACATCGGGGACGGGCAAGGCGCGCAGCACCCCGCGACCGGCGGCAGGTGGCACCGCTCGGGCCAAGCCCAAGTCGCCGGCAACCGGAAGTCGACAGTTCGCATCGCGCGGTGCTGGCCGCACGGGTCGGATTGCGCGGCCAGGCGAAGAGCCCGACCGCAAGCCAGTCGATAAGCCACTCGGCGGCGAGCAAGTCGAGGGCCGTCAGGCAGTTCGCGAATTACTCATCGCCGGAAAGCGGCGCGTGCGCGAGGTCTGGATCTCGGCCGAGCCCGATGCGACCGAAGTCGTCAGCGACATTGTCGAGATCGCGCGCACGATGCGCATCACCATCACGCAGGTCGCGCGCAAGCGACTCGATCAGCAGGCGCGAAGCGAAGCACCGCAAGGTGTCATTGCCTTCGCCGAACCGTTGCAGGAGGCCGACCTCGCCACGCTGGTGCGGCGCACTCCGAAGGTCACGCCGTTTTTAGTTGCGGTCGATGGCGTCACCGACCCGGGCAACCTTGGTGCGCTGCTGCGTTGTTGCGACGGTGCTGGTGTGCAAGGCGTCGTGCTACCTCGCCATCGCGCCGTGCACGTCACGCCGACCGTCGCCAAGTCGGCGGCCGGTGCAATCGAGCACATCCCGATGGCCGTCGTCGGTGGACTACCCGCCGCGCTCACGCGTATGAAGGAAGCAGGCATCTGGGTCGTCGGTCTGGACGACGATGCCGAACGCAGCCTGTTCGACCTGGGCGACCTCGCGGCCGACGCGATCTGTTTGGTGCTCGGCGCGGAGGGTGCGGGACTTTCTCGCCTCGTGCGCGAGCGTTGCGACCTGATCGTCAGCATTCCGATGCGCGGTCGCTTGAGTTCGTTGAACGTCAGTGCCGCCGCTGGGCTCGCCGTGTATGAGGTTGCGCGTTACCGATCGCGTTAGCTGGTTGCGAACCAGGTGAAGCCGTTGAAGTCGGACGTCGCGAACAACGCAAGAACTGCACCGTCGTCGGGCACGACCACGCACATCGTTCCACTCGCACTGCCACCGGCGAAGAGGTCGGTGTAGAGGTCGATCTCGCCCGGCACCAGACCGCAGTAGCCATTGTGCTGCACATTGTCGGCGCCGACCGATCCGATCGACACTGTTGCGGGTGACGCACTCGCCGAACCGCTGTACGTGTAAGTCACGTCAATGCCGACGTAGTGATAGCCAACAGGCGGCGGCGAGTTGAACTCGTTCTCGGCCAACACGTCGGCTGTGATGTCGCGCGCCGGGCCGGTGATCGTAACCTGCCAATCAGTACCAACTGACGTTGCGACACCAATTGCGGCGGGCGCGAGACGCGCAGGCGTCGAGACCGCGCCGGGCTGTGGGCCAGCGAGTGCACTCATCGGCTGCACCGGCGCGGCTGGTGAGGCGAGTTCCAAGTACACGCCCTCGTCGGCGAAGAAGTCGCCCTTACCGAACAGCTGAAATGTTCCCGCTTGATCGATCGGCGCAATGAAACATGCGTTGCCGATGACGACGCCACCGGAGAACACGTAGTTGAAGAAGTCGACTTCCTCCGGAACGGTCGCCAAACAGAAGTTGTCGAGTGCGACGTTCGCCGAACCGAGGACCGCGAGGTCGGGCTCGTAGCCGACCTTCGGGTCTTCGGTTCCGAAGTAACCCAGCGCCACCTTCACCAACATGTAGGTCGTGCCTGCGGGCGGTGCATCGTAGAACGCGTCGCCGGCGGCCATCACTTCGCCCGCATCGGGGATCACGTCCAGAACCTGCAAGCGCCAGTCGCCACCAATGTCGGCGATCTGTCCTGCGGGAACGGGCGCATCATGCGTACCGATGGCACCGTCGGGAATCGCGCCACCACCGCCGGGAGTTGTGATCGAGGGTTCGGTCGACTCCGTGCCGTCACCGTCAGAAGGAACTGTTGTGTCGCGACCAAGCTCGACCGTTGTGGAGTCGGTCTTCTTCTTGTCGCCGCCGAGGGTAAAGAGTGCGACTGCGCCGCCACCGAGCACTGCGACGATGACGACAATCCAAGCCCACGCAGGGAAGCCAGCGCGCTTCTCCGTGACGGGTGGTGCAGGTTCGGTGAGCGCGCTAATCGGCGTGCTCCACTGCGTCGGCCCAGGTGATTGCGCCGGTGGCTGCGATGGGGGCGGCGGCGGAGGAGGTGGGGGAGGCGGAAGTGAACTCACGGTGCCACGCTAGTCAGTGTCGTCGATTCGGTGGGGGCGATTGTCGTGCTGGTGCCGGTCGTGCTCGTGCTCGTGCTCGTGGTCGTCGATGTGCGTGGGCACGTCACGCGCACAATGCGCTGCTGTTCCACGTTGTACGACGAAGTCGAAGTGTCGCCATAGGTCGCAATGAAATTGGTCAGCGACGTGGTGTCGTCGGCGCACGACCTTTCGACTTTCGGTGCGTGCTGCACGACCCAGTCGTTGGCCAGCCGCACCCGACCGCCGGGCAATAACTCGACCACTGCTGGCAACGGAACGACGGCCCCGGACGTACCCGGAACGAGCGAGAACCAGAGCACACCGTCGCCCAGCAGGTCGGCAGCGACGATGCATTGCGACGGCTCGGCGATCAGCGGGCACTCAATGTCGCCAGGTGTTCCCGCCTTCACCAGCATCGTGCGCGTTGCGTCGATGGTCAGGTAAATGTCAGCGTTGGAACGGCCGTCGATCATGGCGAAGCCCGGTGGTAGCTGCGCAGTTTGCACCAGCGCAATGAAGTCGATGGAGTGGCCGGCGGGTTCGCTGACCGACACTTCCGGCTTGTCGTGGGTGTTGCTCGTTGCAATCCATTTGGCGAGGCCGAGCAGCCCGAACAGCGCGACGACAGTCACCAAGAACCGCTTGGAGATGATTTGCCGCACCGGGCGAGCGTACGCCAGCCCGCTGTTCGGGCGGCTGCAGCGGAATCTTGCTGTAGGCGACACAATGGGGATTGTGGACGAGCGCGAGCTGCAGCAATTGATCGATGGCGTGCGCGCGGGCGAGGTTTCGCCCGACGACGCTGTCGCTCGGTTGCGGCGCTTGCCGTTTGCCGAGGTGGGCGACACGTTGGTCGATCACCACCGCGCTCTCCGCCAGGGGATGCCGGAGGCCGTTTACGGCGAAGGCAAATCGGCCGAGCAATGCGTGGCGATCGTCGGCGAACTGCTGGCGCATTCGTCGGGGCCCGTGTTGTTGACCCGCGCGAGTGAGGCGATCGAGAAGGCCGTGCTTGCCGTGCACGTGGGTGGAGAAGTTAGCGGCGGGTGTGTGCTGTGGCGGGCGCCGAATGTGCCGCATCGCACCGCCAACGTGTTGGTGGTCAGCGCCGGTACCAGCGATGTGCCAGTGGTCGACGAATGCGTGCTGACCTTGCGCGCCTACGGCTTCGCGCCGGATCGACTCACCGACGTCGGTGTTGCCGGGCTACATCGACTGCTTGCGCACGTCGATCGCATCACCCGTGCCGATGCAGTTGTCGTGGTTGCCGGTATGGAAGGTGCGTTGGCGAGTGTCGTGGGCGGCTTGACCGCGGCGCCGGTGGTGGCGGTGCCCACAAGCGTTGGCCACGGTGCCGGGCTGAACGGAGTCACCGCTCTGCTCGCGATGCACGCTGCGTGCGCGAGTGGCATCACGGTTGTCGGCATCGACAACGGGTTCGGCGCAGCATGCGCGGTTGCAAGGATGTTCCGATGAATAACTCCGGAGCTGAAACGACCGCGTGGTTCCACTGCTTCGCGGGCACGGCTGGCGATATGACGCTGGGTGCGCTGGTTCACGCTGGCGCCGACCCGGTGGCAGTGGCCGAGATCGTTGCGCGCTTGCCGATCGATGAATACGCACTCAGCTTCGAGCCAACGATGCGTTGCGGCCTGGCGGCGACACAGGCGATCGTCGCCGTGCATCACCACGACCATGAGCACGACCACATGCACGACGACCAGCACGGTCACCGTGCGTACGCAGCAATTCGCGACATGTTGGCCGCCGCCGACCTTCCCGAGCGCGTGCGCGATCGCGCGCAGAAGACGTTTCTCGAACTCGCCGAAGTAGAGGGCGCGATCCACGGGGTCACCCCCGACGAAGTTGAGTTCCACGAGGTCGGCTCGGTTGATGCGATCATCGACGTCGTCGGGACATGTGCCGCGCTGGAAGTGCTTGGCATCGACCGCATCGTGTGCAGCGCGATCACAGTCGGCCAGGGGACGGTGCACTCGGCGCACGGCGAAATTCCCAACCCGGTACCGGCGGTGATGGCGCTCTTGGCGCGTCGCGAGGCACCAAGTCGGGGGCTTGCCGAGGGGCGCGAACTGGCGACACCAACTGGCGTTGCTCTGATGACTGCGCTGGCCGACGAGTTCGGGCCGATGCCAGCGATGACGGTCAGCAGCATCGGCTACGGCGCGGGAACCAGCGACGTTGCGGGTCGCCCGAACGTGGTGCAGGTCATCGTGGGTAAACCGGTCTTCGGGGAAGAAGTGCGCACCGCACTTCCAGCGCAGGGTCAGCCCGCGATCGTTCTGGAGGTCAACGTCGACGACGTCACCGGTGAAGTGATCGCGCACACGATTGCTGCGCTACTCGTTTCCGGTGCATACGACGCGTGGGCCACACCGATCGTGATGAAGAAGGGTCGGCCGGCGCACACGGTGCACGCACTGTGCGATCCGGCTGCGGCGGGCGCTATCGGAGAAGTGCTGTTGCGTGAGACCGGCTCGCTCGGCCTGCGCGGCACGACACTGATGCGTTGGCCACAGAGCCGCGAGGAGACAACCGTGCAGTTGTTTGGCCACGCGATCAGGGTGAAGTTGTCGGCAGGCCGCGCCAAGGTCGAACACGACGACGCGGCGCAAGCCGCTGCTGCATTGGATATGCCACTGCGCGAAGTAATCGCGCAGGCTGAACGCCTTGCGTTGAACGACTAGTTAATTGAACGACTAGTTAATTGAATGACTAGTTAATTGAACGACTAAGTGGTTAGCCGGCGAGTGCGTCGTCGACGATGACCTGCAGGTCGGCGACGGATACTTCACCCGACACGCGAGCCTTCACCAAGCCGTCGGCGCCAACAATCACGAAGTACGGCCATCCGGTTGCGCCGTAAGCGACGGCTGCCTTACCGGCCTCACCGTCGCCCTGCGACTCGTCGACCAT
>JAYVVU010000359.1:0-2919 GCA_043786755.1 Actinomycetota bacterium | reverse complement strand
GGAAGGGTCGGCCATCGTGGGCGGTCCGGGCCGTCCGATCTTTTTGTTGCGTGGTAACTATCCGTTGTCGCGCGATCTTGGGCCAGGTTTACGTGGGGACGATGTTTTGCAGTTGGAAAAGTCGTTGCACCGACTCGGGTTTCATCCCGGCCCGATCGACGGGTTTTACGACGAGCGAACGGCTACGGCGGTCGCGAAGTGGTATTCGTCGAAGGGGTTCGCGCCGTTCACGGCGACCACTGAGCAGCTCGTTGCGATCCGCACGCGCGAGGCGGGGCTCGTCTCAGCGCGCGTTGAGGTGATCGCCGCCGACGGAGCGACTGCAGCGAGCGACGCATCGAGCGCGGCCGCCGACACCGCGCTTGACGCCGCAACGGCACGTGCTGAGTCGTTGACCGCCAACGTCGAACGGACACGCACTGACGGGACAAAAGTGAACGAGATTGCCGAAACCGAACTCGCCGCGAAACAGGCCGCGCTCGACAATCTGCGATCTGGCACAGCAACACGTCGCGCGACACCAGCCGAAGTGGCCGCCGCCGAGGCAGACGTCGCTACAGCACGCGCCAATCAAACCGTGATTCGACAAAACGGCGAACGTGCTCTCGCCGAAGCACAAGACGGGCTTGATCGAGCACCGAACCGACTTTCTGCCGCAGTCGCCACCGCCGAACGAGCGAACGCCGTTACGAACGCTGATATCGCAGCAAAGCAGGCGGCTCTCGCCGCGGCGAGAGTGCCACCGGTCGTCGCCGAGGGGCAGGTTATTGACTTTGGGCGAATTCAAGCGCAAACCGCGCAAGCACAAGCCGACCTGACCGCAGCGCGTACCAATGCCGAGAATGTCGTGGCGACAGGCCTCCAGTCGATCGCCGACTCGCAAACGTTGTTGGATCGCGCACCCAGTGTCCTCGACGCCGCCCGCGTCCATGCTGCAGCGGCTGACGCAGCCGCCGTTGCTGATGTAACAGCGAAGGAGGCGGCCTTGAACCGATTGTTATCGCCTATTCCACCAACACCGACGGAGATCGCAAACGCCGAACGCGACGTAACCCTCGCCACGCAGAACCGTGATCGGCAACGACTTAACGGCGAGCGGGCCGTGACTGACGCGGAGACCGCAGCACGCGACGCCAACTTCGACGTTAAGACGAAACGCGGTGCACTCCGCGGTGTGGTTGCCACGGGAAGAAACGCTCGCTTGACCGCACAAGCCAAATCAGAAGTTGCCGCGCTTGCAGCCAAGGATCTCGCCACCGCACAACGCCGCGCTGGCGTACAAGTACCAGCCGACGAGGTGATGTTCGTTGCGACCAGTGAAGTTCGCGTGGCGAAACTGCTTGTCGCTGCGGGTGATCCGGTCGCCGGCGCGATCATGACAGTTTCGGACTCTCTTGCTCATGTGGACGGTGGCGTCGCGGTGCAAGACGCCCAGTTCCTGAAACCGGGAATGCGTGTTCGGATCACCGAACCGGATTTGGGTATCGACACTGCGGGATTAGTGAAGATGGTCGCCGAGTCACCGGGCACGAACGGTGTCGATGGCTTCCACGTGTATTTCGAGGTCGACGTCGCTGAGCCACCAGCGAAACTCATCGGCGCATCTGTACGGATCACCATACCCATTCAATCGAGTACCGGTCCGGTACTGGCCGTGCCTGTGGCCGCGCTGTCGCTGTCACCCGACGGCAGTTCGCGGGTGCAACGCGCCCGGCAAAGCACTTCCGGCAACACCCTCGAGTTCGTGGCGGTGCAACCAGGACTTTCCGCCAACGGTTACGTCGCCGTCACGCCAACAAGCGGCGGACTCACCGCCGGCGACCTCGTTGTCGTCGGGCGACGAAACACCGGTGGTGCTAGTGGTGCTAGTGGTGTTGGTGTTGGTGTTGGTGTTGGTGTTGCGACAACGGCGGTGTCTCGTGGCTGAAGTACCGGTCAATGTCGCTGACCCGCCGCCCGTCGTCGAGTTGGATCACGTCACGAAACGTTTCGAGGCCGATCCACCGATCGCTGCTCTCACCGATGTCAGTTTTTCGATTCGGGAGGGCGAGTGGGTCGCGATCGTTGGACCGTCAGGTTCGGGCAAGTCGACACTTCTCAACGTCATTGGATGTCTCGACACGCACACGTCGGGTGCGTATCGATTCGACGGCTTCGATGTGGCCTCGCTCACCGACCGGCAACGTGCCGGTTTGCGTTCACGTGGGATTGGGTTCGTTTTCCAATCCTTCAATCTCCTTGCTCACCGGAGTGTGGTCGACAACGTCGCGCTTGCCGACGTTTATCGCCGTGGTCCGCGGCGTACTCGCTTCGCTCGGGCTGATGCAGCACTTGGCCGTGTCGGGTTGAGTCATCGCATCGGGTTTCTTCCGACCCGGCTATCTGGTGGTGAACGTCAACGAGTCGCGATTGCACGCGCGCTTATGGGTACACCTCGGTTGTTGTTGTGTGACGAACCAACCGGCAACCTCGACTCCACGACGTCGGACTCAGTACTGAACCTCTTCGGTGATCTCCACCAGCAAGGTATGACCATCGCCATGATCACGCACGATCTCACTGTCGCGGCTCGCGCTCAACGACAGGTCCGCATCACCGATGGCAGACTGACCGAGGAACGCTGATGGACTACCGCAATCTTGAGCGCACGCCACGGTTCATCGCTCGGCGTTCGAGTTCACGTTCCCGCTCACTTCGTCGTCCGCCACCGATCATGGCACCGTCGGGAATGTCAACGCGCGACCTCGTTGTCGAGGCCGCCGCCGGGCTGTTCGCTCGGCCGGGTCGCATGATTCTTACCGTCCTGGGAACGGTGTTCGGCCTCGGCGCCCTAGTCGCAACGCTCGGGTTGTCACGCACAGCAGGCAACCGCATCGTCGGCCGATTCGACGAACTCGCGGCGACGGAGATTGTGGTCAG
>JAYVVU010000358.1:0-2928 GCA_043786755.1 Actinomycetota bacterium | reverse complement strand
AGTTGCTGTTCATCCAGCGGTGCGAGTGGATTGCCATGCGGATCGTGACCGCCCGCGAGGATGATCGCCGGATCGTTGCCCAGCGCTTCGCCAAGGCCAGCGCGTTCGAGCACATCGCCGTCGAAGCCGATAATGACGGCACAGACCGGGCGACCTTTGCCTTCGACAAGCGCGTTCGTGGCCAAGGTCGTCGATAGAGAGACCAGCTCGATGTGGGCCGGCGCCACGGCGGCATTGCGCAGCACGGCATCGATTGCGCCGCTGATACCGATGGAGAGGTCGTGGTGCGTCGTCGGCGACTTCGCCTTCGCGACCACCGTGCGGCGGGTCTCGTCATAAATGACGGCATCGGTGTAGGTGCCACCGGTATCGATGCCTAAAAGCATCGAGTCAAGCTACCCAGTCGTTTGCTACAACTAAGTAGTGATCGCCGATACCGAACAAGAGGCGGCCTTTCGGTGGGATCGGCTGACGACCGCATCTGCGATGTGCTACTGCCTGATGGTCTCCGCTCTAGGAGTCGGAGTTGTGCTCGGCGAATTGCGCGACGAGTTCGGCATCAACGGAGTCGTCGCCGCTTTGCATGGCAGCACCTACGGGTTGGGTTTGCTGCTGATGGGCTCGTTCGGTGTACGGCTGGTCGATCGCATCGGCCGGCACGCCGCACTGCAACTCGCCGTGACCAGCTTGGTCGCGGGTGTCGGGTTGTTCTGCGTTGGCCAGTCGTGGCCGATCACGCTCACAGGCACCGTGTTCTCTGGCAGCGGGGCGGCGCTGTTGGTAATGGTCATGACCGGAGTGATCAGCGACCACCACGGAGTGCACCGCGCAACTGCGTTTGCGGCTGTCAACGCCGTTCCCGGACTAGCGGGGGTGGCGTTCAGCTTGTTGGTTGGTGCCGCGATTGGAGCGGGATGGTCGTGGCGGCCGGCGTACATTGCCTTCACGATTGCGATCACCGTGTCGATCGTTGTCATCGCCCGACCGGTGAAGCTGCCCGAGGATCGGCGCATGGGAACGTTCTCGCTCGTCCATCTCAAGGATCGCCGGGTACTCATTCCTGGACTTTTCATCGTCAACGCGGTGATCACCGAATTCTCAGTGGGCATCTGGGCGGTCACGTACCTGCACGAGGTGGGCCACGCCACGGCAGCGATGGCGCCGGTGTTGGCGAGTCTGTTCGGCGTAATGATGTTCATTGCTCGCCTCGGTTTGCCGGTGGTGACACGTATGTGGGGCGCCGCCGCGACCACGCGCTGCTTCGTCATCGTTGGTGCTGGCGCGACGATGATGTGCTTTGGCCCAAGTCTGTGGCTGAAGGTGCTCGGGCTTGTTGTCGCTGGCCTCGGCGGGGCGCCGCTGTATCCGCTCACCATCGATGCGTTTTATCGGTTGAACAGCGACCGCCTCGATTCAGTCACGCTCGGCGCCTACGGCGCACTCGCTGCCGGCGTCGCAGTCACACTCGGGCCACTGGCGCTCGGACTGCTTGCCGACCTCATCGGACTGCGGTGGGCCATTCTGATCGTGCCGGTGTTGTCTATCCTCGGCGCGATCACGCAACGTTCGCATGGGAATAAGGCCCGCCATCTTGACTACGGTGTGGCGACATGAGGCTTGGAGCGTTCTTCTTCGGCGGCGTCGAGATGACCGATGCGGGTGCCGGACCGCCGAACCCGATGGATCGCAGCTTCGATAACGCTGCGTGCTGGGACGCGACCCTCAAGTACGTGGATGCCGCAATCGCGGCTGACGCCATGGGTTACGACAGCTTCTGGACGACCGAGCACCACTTTCAGCACGAGGGTTACGAGGTCATTCCGAACGGGTTGCTGCTCAACACGTGGATCGCCGCCCGTACGAGCAAGATCCGACTTGGCGCGATGTTCAACGTGGTTCCGCAATGGAACCCGATGCGACTCGCCGAAGACTTCGCGACGATGCACAACCTCAGCGGTGGTCGCGGCATCCTCGGCGTAGGCCGCGGCACGGTGCCGCGCGAGATTCAGCACTTCAACGAACGCCATGTATCGGTCGGTTCCCACGACAACCCGGACCAAGCGGCCGACGATGCGAAGAACCGCGAGTACTTCGAAGAACAGATGGAAATCGTTCGCCGCTCACTGAGCAGCGACAAGTTCTCGTTCTCGGGCAAGTACTTCGAGATTCCGGTGCCGGGCATTCCGGATCGTGGCACGACAGTGCAGCACCTCACGCTGGTGCCCCGCCCAGTGTTTCCGTACGAGATCTGGCAAGCCGTCACTAGCCCGCCGACCGTCGAGTACGTACCGGTCGTCGACCACGGTGCCGTGTTCTGGAATCAACACCCCAACTTCATCAAGCGCATGTGGGATCGCTACGGCGAGTTGCACGAACAACACCACCACAGCAATCTGGCCCGCGGCGATAAGCGCATGCTTGTCGTCAGCGTGCGCATCGAAGACACACACGAAGCAGCGATCAAGACGGCCCGCAATGGGCACGACGAGTTCTGGAAGTTCCTCGGCCCGTACGGGTGGAGCCGCGGATACATGGGCGAAGATGGCAAGCCTGCCCAGCCCGGCCTCATTCCTTCACTCGAGGAATCGATGAAGCAGCGCACAATTCTCGTTGGCTCACCTGCGGAGGTTGCTGAGCACGTGCAGTACTTCCACGACGAACTCGGCGTCGAGAACCTGGTGATCTTCCCCCATCTGATTGGCGATCCGTACACGAAGGCCATTGAGCAGATGGATCGTTTCCGCAACGAAGTCCTCCCGCTCGTCTCGTGAATGCCACCGCCAACCCGAACGACAGCGAACCAGTCGTTCACCTGACCAAATATGTAGGTCCGTGGGCCGACAACGACAAGGACGGCAACTTCAAGGCCGATATCGCTCTGTATGCGCATACCAATCCGATGAGCACAATTCGCAATCTGGCCGCCGC
>JAYVVU010000357.1:0-6825 GCA_043786755.1 Actinomycetota bacterium | reverse complement strand
TGCCCGAACGACAGCGCCCACGCGATTGTCGGGTATCCGATACGCGACACGCGGTTTGGCGAGTCGAGTCGCGCGCCGTGGTACGCCTCGAGATGCAGTTCGGTCGGGTTAGTCGCCAACCGCCAATAGAACTGGCCGTCGTAGCCGTACGAATCAAACACGTAGATCTTCGGATGCACTTCTGTGCTCGTCGTTCCCTGGCCCGCCACGACGAACCTGCTCACGTCGCCATCGGCCGCGACCAGCAAACGCAGCACGACAAAGACAACCGCGAGCGCGCCGGCAATCAATCCGATCGATGTCGGCGAGTCGGGTCGCCGACGGATCACTTGCGCAGCAGTAGGTCGAGGCGACGGGCGGCGATCACGATTGCTGTTATAGCCAACGCCAACAGCACGGCGATGTGACCGAGCAACGACACGTCCCACACGCCTGAGTTGGCGGCGCGGACGAGCACAACACCGTGATACAGCGGCGAGATCTGCACCAGCCACGACCACGAGCCATAGCTCGAGATTGGGAAGAACGTCGCCGAGAACAAGGCGAGCGGCATCATCACGGTGGTGACGATCTCCATGTCGGTCCAGCCGCGCATGAATGTCGTGCCACAAAAGCCGATGCTGGCGAACGTCAGACCAATGAGAGCGCACGCTGGAAGGGCCAACAAGCTCCACCATGAATCGACCAGGCCGAGCGCGGCCATAACGCCGAGAAAGCTGCACGCGTAGAACTGGCCGCGGATGAGTGCCCAGCCGATCTCGCCGACCGCGACGTCGCCGGGTGTCATCGGTGTCGCGAGCGCGGCGTCGTAGATGCGTGCGTACTTCAGGCGATGCAGCACGTTGCCAGTGGAGTCGAAGATCGCGCCATTCATCGCCGATGACGCCATCAGCGCCGGCGCGACGAACGCTTCGTACGAGACCTGCTTGCCCGCCAGCGACACCTTGCCCACTAGGTCGCTCAATCCGGCGCGCATGCTGAGCAAGTAAAAGAGCGGCTCAAAAAAGCCACTGACGACGATCAACCATTGGCGGCGATACGCGACAACGTGCCGCTCGATCATGCGATGCGGGCGCCGAACGATCAGCGACGCGGGAACAATGCGCAGCAGCATCAGGGGTAGAGCTTTCCGCGTAACCGTCTAATCGCAACCCAGATGCCAGCCGCTATCCACGCGCAGATGTAGGCGGTGTGGCCGGCGACGCCGATCCAATCAACATCACCGAACGAAAAGTCGCGCGCCATCACAACGCCGTGCCACAGCGGGAAGATCTTCGCGATCCATTGCACGACCGTCGGGAGTCGCGACAGTGGATAGAACGCGCCGCCGAATAGAAACAGCGGGATGATGACGAAGCGTTGAACACCGGCGAAAGCTCCGTCGAGTTTTACTCCGATCGAAAACGCCATGATCGGCATCGCGAACGACAGTCCGACGACGACGGCGATGAACGCGGTGGGGATCAATCCCCACGAACGCGTATCGGGAAAGAACTCCAACACGAGACCCACGGCCGATGCGGCGATGCCGCAGCGGATCGCCATCCATGTCGCGTGACCAAGCACGATGTCGCGAGCCTCGAGCGATGTAGCCGCAATGCCGTGATAACCGCGCTGCCACGTCAGTGAGCCCATGACTGGCCACATGCTTTCGGCGGCGGCAAGCGCCATCGCAGTGGTGACCAACAGAGCGGGCGCCACGAACGCCACGTACGAGACCGAACCAAGCGCCGAACCGGAGCTGGCATTGCGATCAACAAGCGAACCAACGCCGACACCAAGGCCGAGTAGGTACAGCATTGGCTGTACCAACGACGACAACAGGTTCATCCGCCAGAAGCGGCGGTAAGCGGTCAGGTGCCAACTCGCCACCCTGAATGCGCCGGGCGTAGTCATTGATCAATCCACCAGGCTGCGGCCGGTGAGCAACAAGAACACATCTTCCAGACTTGCCCGGCGCACCAAGGCGCTCTCGGGTTCTAAGCCACGGCGATGTGTTTCGGCGAGTGCATGCTCGCCGTCGTCGGCGTAGACCAAGACACGGTCGGGCAACAGCTCTTGGCGATCGCCAATGCCTGCCAACTGTGGGGCCGCGGCCTCGTTGCCGTCGGCGGCGAAGCGCAACTCCAGCACTTCGCGCGTCGCGTACTGCTCGATGAGCGAGCGTGGCGAACCCTCGGCGACAATCTTGCCCTGATCCATCACGACCAGTCGATCGCACAACTGCTCGGCTTCATCCATGTAGTGAGTGGTCAGCACCAACGTCACGCCCTGCTGCTTCAGCCGATACAAGCGATCCCACAACACGTGGCGCGCCTGCGGGTCGAGGCCCGTCGTCGGCTCGTCGAGTAGCAACAACTCAGGTTCGTTGATCAATGAACGCGCGATGGACAGCCGGCGCTTCATGCCGCCGCTCAACGTTTCGACGACGCTGGTTGCGCGCTCGGTGAGCTGAGCGAACTCGAGCAGCTCTTTCGCGCGCCGCTTCGCTTCCGCACGGGGCAGGTCGAAGAAGCGACCATAGAGCCACAGGTTCTCCTGCACGCTGAGTTCAATGTCGAGCGTGTCGAGTTGCGGAACCACACCGATGCGTCGACGAATGTCGGCGCCTTGCGTTGCCGGGTCGAGACCGAACACGCGCAGGTTGCCACCTGAGACGGGGGAGACACACGCGATCATGCGCATGGTGCTGCTCTTGCCGGCACCGTTCGGGCCGAGGAAGCCGAACGCTTCACCCTTCTGCACCTGCACATCGATGCCATCAACGGCGGTGAACTCGCCGAAACGTTTCTGCAAATTCTCGGCGATGATCAAAGGCTCAGGCATGCTCGGGCGATGGTACCGGCAGCCAGTTCTGCCGCATGCCCAATTTGTTTCGCGCTAGCCCCAGACGCGCAACGACCCCGCCCGTTAGGGCGGGGCCGTGCAACAAGTTGGTACCCGAGTTAACTCAACGCGGCGGGGGCGGCGGCGGCATGCCCGGAGGCGGCGGCGGGGGAGGTGTTCCACCGCCACTACTTCCACCACCAAACTGCGACTTCATCTTGTTCATGTCCTTGAGGTCGCTGAGGTTGCCACCGGACTCGGTGTAACCCTTAATGCAACCGAACAACACAAGAGCTGCGGCAACTACGGCGAGGTACATACCGATGCCGCGTTCAGTGGCGTCGTCAACGAGGCCAGTGTCGAACGGGTCGGCCAGCAGTCGGATGACGACCATCAACGCACTGAAGCCAGCGGCGGCAAGGAAGATGGTCGGCCACGGCATGCTGTCTGGCAACTTGAAGATGCCGGCAACAGCAAGAAACGTGAGAACACCGATCGCGACGAGCAGCAGCCACGGGAAGAGTCCGGTGAATGTCAGGTCGAACGCGTTGATGTCGAGGTCGAGAGCATCGATGGTTGCTTCGCATGCGCTCGAATTCACCCCGCTCGGACACGTCGGTTGCCACCATGTGAGAAAGCCGGCGACGAGCATGAGTGCCCCACCGCCAACTTTCAACCAATCGGATGTTTTGAACTTACTGAGATCCACGGATGCCTCCAGGTTGTTTGCTCGACGAATGAGCTCAGGTAACGCGAACGGTACACCAGGTCGAACCGCTCATCGCGCACCTCCCAATTACGGCCCTCACGTACTCGCTGCGGGCGGTGGCGGCGTTTCTGAAGTTGCTTTGCCGGATTTGTTTGCCCGCAGCGCAGCGCGAATCGGATCGTCAACGAGCGGTATCACGATCAGCGCGATTCCTGACACCAACAGAACACCGCCGATCGCAACGGTTGAGCCTGGCTCCCACTGCACAGCAACGAACCAGACAGTTGCAACGGCCGTCAGTACCGCGCCCCACCATGTTGTTGCGCGTCGACCGCCTTGCGAACCGACGAACGCGACGACCAATCCAACCGCGAGCACGAAGAGTGGTGCCCAGGTTTCGCTGAAGTCGTCAACGAGCATTCCGGTACCAACAAGCGTCGATACCAAACCAGCAGCTGCGAACGCTGTGCCCGTACCGCGGTGCCCGCGGCGATCGAGCCACAGCGTGAGGCCGAGGTAGAGCGCACCGCCGATCAGGTAAATCGATCCCTCGTCGCCGACGGTGTCGGAAACCCCCACCGGCAAGAAGGTGCTGTTCGTTGAACTGGCCAGCGAACCAAACGCACCGACGAGTGTGAGTGCGCCGAGTGCGAGCAACAAGTTGCGGCTCTTGAAACCGGGAAAGGCCCAAGCGGCGATGAATAACGCGGCCAACACGAAGCCGGTGACCTTCGAACTCGACCAGTCGCCCGTCGTGAGCGAGATGGCGAGCACCGGTATCGCGACGACTGCCATTCCGACTGCAGCGGCGCGAACCTCGGAGACCTTCACATACGTCCGGTTCGCCCAGGCCGCGGCGAGGATGAGGATCGAGACAATGATTTCCTTCGGACGAGTCGCCTTGTCGCCCAACACGACTGCCAGCACACCTAAGGCGAGCACTGCTCCGCCGAGCCCCGCAACCGCGGCGCGCAGACTTGGAATCGGGCGCTCACGTGAATCTGGTCCGGCGGCGTCGAGGAACTTCATGACGCCGCCACCCTTGCCGCCGCTGCCACTCGGGAATGCGGTCGCAGGGGTCGCAATCGGAATCACGGAACTGGCCCCGAGCGGATCGACCTTCTGATCGCCGCCGGTCGCCACATGCTCGGTCCACTTTGCGCCGTCGAAATACCGCTGCTGGAATCGACCGTACGGATCGTTGTGCCAGCCTGCTTCTTGCTCTGCCATGGTTGCCTCCGGTTTGAATTCATCCAGGTTGCCACGTGAACGCGCCCCAGATGCGCAACGCTGTGGGTAGTGGCTCGCATCGCGCAACTTCTGCAGGGTGGTCGCACCTATTCCTGCGAGTTCTTTCCGCCGAAGAACGAGGCTGGTTGGCTCAGTCTCGGCCGCACGATTGCCGAGCTCGAACCGCTGCGCCCCGACTACGTGAGCGTGACCTACGGCGCGGGCGGTAGCACCCGCACGCGCACCGCGGACTTGGTCAGTTGGGTACGTCGGCAGACCGCGATCGCTCCGATGGCGCACATGACATGCACGGGTCACACGCGCGATGAAGTGCGCGCGATGTTGACCGATTACCAGGCCGAAGGTGTCGAAAACATTCTCGCGCTTGGCGGCGACCCGCCGGCGCACGGCGAGCCGCCACCGGAAGGCGACTATCGCTTCAGTGCAGAGCTGGTCGAAGATATTCGTGCGTTCGGTGGCTTCTCGATTGGCGTCGCCGCCCATCCGGAATTGCACCCGCGGTCGCCCGACAAAGGCAGCGATCGCCAACACCTCGCCGACAAGTTGCAGGCTGCCGACTTTGCGATCACGCAGTTCTTCTTCGACATCGATCACTACGTCGCGATGGTCGACGACCTGGCCGCACTCGGCGTCACCAAACCAGTCGTCGCCGGCATCATGCCGATCAGCAACCTCGGGCAAGTCACACGCATGGCGCACATGAGTGGCGCCGAGGTTCCCGGCTGGGTAGTCGAAGCCATGTCGAAAGCGAGCGACGACCTGGACGCGGCGGAACGGATTGGCGTCGAACTGGCCACCGAACTGTGCGCTCGACTGATCGAGGCAGGTGCGCCTGGCCTGCACTTCTATACGTTGAATCGCAGTTGGGCGACCCGCGAGATCTTCAGCAATCTCAATCTTCGTTCCGATTGAACCCCGCCTTCGCGATTGTTCCCTGAACCACGTATCGTCGGGCCTATGCACGCCTACGAACAGTTGTATATCAATGGCAAATGGGTCCCGAGTAAGGGCACCAAGTCGATCGAAGTGACCGACGCCTCGACCGAGGAAGTCATTGCCTCGATTCCCGAAGGCACCGCGGCCGATGTCGATGCCGCCGTCACCGCCGCCCGCGCCGCGTTTCCCGCGTGGAGCGAACTTCCTAAGGAAGATCGCGCCGCATATCTGACCAAGATCGGCGCCGCGCTGGAAGCGCGCACCGACGAGATTGCGGAAGCGATCACCAAGGAACTCGGCATGCCGATCTTCCTCAGCAAGATGGTGCAGGTCGGCTTGCCCAAGGGCAACTTCGCGATCGCCGCGCAACTGCTCGGCTCGTACGAGTTCGAAGAGAAGGTCGGCAACTCGCTGGTCATACGCGAAGCGATCGGCGTCGTCGGTTGCATCACTCCCTGGAACTATCCGCTGCACCAGATTGCACTGAAGGTTGCGCCTGCATTGGCCGCCGGTAACACGGTCGTGCTCAAGCCGAGCGAAGTCGCTCCGATCAACGCGTTCATCCTCGCGGAAGCGATTCACGAGGCTGGCGTACCTGCTGGTGTGTTCAACCTTGTGACGGGTGTTGGCCCGGTTGTCGGCGAAGCGATCGCCGGGCACCCCGATGTCGACATGGTCAGCTTCACCGGTAGCACGCGCGCCGGTAAGCGCGTTGGCGAACTGGCAAGCCAGACCGTGAAGAAGGTTGCGCTTGAGCTCGGTGGTAAGAGCGCCAACGTGATTCTCGACGACGCCGATTTCGAAAAGGCAATCGCCGACGGCGTCAACAAGTGCTTCTTCAACTCAGGCCAGACATGCACCGCACTCACGCGCATGCTCGTCCCGCGCGAGCGCTTGGCGGAAGCGGAGAAGATCGCAACCGTCACTGCCCAGGGCTACACGCCCGGTAATCCGTTTGAGCCGACCACGCGCCTCGGGCCGCTGATCTCGGCCGTGCAGCGCGAGCGCGTACGCGGCTTCATTCAGAAGGGCATCGACGAGGGCGCAACGCTGCTCACCGGCGGCACTGCGGCCCCCGACGGGCTCGACACTGGCTACTTCGT
>JAYVVU010000356.1:0-15772 GCA_043786755.1 Actinomycetota bacterium | reverse complement strand
AGCCGTCGTCGCGTCAGGCGGCGGACACAAAACCTGCAAGCCCGCAACGAGGCAACATGGATCTGCAACGACTGGCACTCAACTTCACACACCCGGTGTTCTTTCCGTACGCGAAGTTCCGTATCGAAGGTACCGAACGCATCCCAGCGCATGGCGCTGCGATCATCGTTGGCAACCATCGCAGCTACTTCGATGCCGCCGCGATCGGTGTCGCAATCGCGCAGACCGAACGAACGGTGCGTTTCCTCGGCAAGAAGGAAGTCTTCGATGCGCCGGTGCTTGGCCAGATCGCAGCTGCGATGGGTGGCATTCGCGTTGACCGCGGAACAGGCAGCGAGGAGCCGTTGCAAGCAGCGGCCGAAGCGCTCGCCAACGGCGACCTGGTGGCGATGATGCCGCAAGGGACCATCCCGCGTGGCAAGGCGTTCTACAAGCCGGTGCTGAAGGGCCGTTGGGGCGCGGCGCGCTTGGCTGCGCTCGCGAATAAGTCGTTGAACGAACCGGTGCCCGTGATTCCGATCGGCCTGTGGGGAACAGAAAAGGTGTGGCCGCGATCGGCGCGCATTCCGAACGTGCTGAACGTAGTGACACCGCCGACCGTCTCGATCGTCGTGGGCGAACCAGTCGCGCTGTCCTACGACGACGTCGAAGCCGACACCGAGAAGATCATGAAAGCGATCATGGCTCTGTTACCGGAAGCGAGCCGCGCGCACGGCAAGCCGACCAAGGAAGAGATCGCGTTGGCATCGCCGCCCGGCTACAAGGGCGATCAAAAGAAGGAAGCCCACCGCCGGCCTGGCACTGACTAGCGCATCGGCGGTCGCGGTACGAACGGACTGGTTCGTGCGACGTATTCGTCGTAACCGGCGCGGCGCTTGGAGAGCGACTTCTCCAGCAGCGTCACGCCACTGACGCGCCGCAGCAGCACCGTCATCAACAGTGCGCCGATCAATCCCCAGCGACCGAAACCGGTCGTGGCCGCTACCAAGGCGATGCCCCACCAGACACACGCGTCGCCGAAGTAGTTCGGGTGACGCGTGTAGCGCCAGAGGCCCGTGTTCATCACTTTGCCTGCGTTCGCAGGATCGCGACGGAAGCGGGTGAGTTGCGCGTCGCCTACCACCTCGAAGAACAATCCGATCAAGAACAGGGCGCTGCCGTACCACTCGAGCGCGCCGAGCGTTGGAACGTCGTTTACCTGACCCAGTTGCACAGCAAGCGACACGATGAACATCAGCACGCCTTGCACCAGAAACACCGTGACCAGGCTGATCAACGGGAAGCGTGGTCCCCAACGCTTGCGCATCGCGCGATAGCGATAGTCCTCGCCCTTGTTGGTTTGCGCCGCAACGTGGTTGCGCCAGAACAAGTGGAACGCCAGGCGTAGACCCCAGATGGTGGTCATGGCAACCAGCAGGTTTGGTCGTTTGCTGTCGGGATCGACACTTAGGCGCACCGCCCACGAGACGCATACAAAACCGAGTCCCCACACCACATCGACGATCGACGCGTTCTTCAGCGCGACGCTGACAAGCCACGTGCCGAACATCAACGCGGCAATGACGATTGCGGCAGTCGTCATCGCCTGTCCCGTGGTCAGGTCTTGATAAGCGATCATTTCGCATCCACCTTAAGCAGGTCGCCGACCGCGCGATCGGTTTCTAGCCACTGATCGTCGAGCCAGCGCGTAAAGGCGTCGCCGGTTGGGACGTCGCTGCGCTTGATGCGCCGCGCGCGAAAGCGAATCGGTCGCGGTGAGCGCGCGAGGTGTCGCAGAATTCCGCCGAAGGCGTCGAGACCCTCGAAACCGACATGCCAACCGATCACGACATCGGCTTCGGGACAGCCTTCAATGAGCGCGGCCGATCCTGCCGGGCGAACAGGGAGTAGGTGCTGTAGTGCCGACATTCGTTCGGCGCGCTCTGGATCGCGTTCGCCGATTTTCACCAGCGCTCGGGCGCGCTTCTTCGCCGACGCCCGAGTGCCCTCGGGAAAGATCACGGCCAGTTGGTTGCTCTTCATACCCTCCGACAGTTTCCGAACCGCGGCCAGCTCGTTATCCGAGTCGGTTGCCTCGCGATCGAGGAAGTGATTGGGCATCCGGTTGCCGACAATGTCCAAACACGGATCTGCGAGCAACTCACGCTTCAGGACGTATCGCGGCTGCATGCCCAAGCGGGTCGTGCTGACCCAGGCACTCACCAGCGAGTCGGCCAAGCTCGCGTGCCGACACAGCAGCACGACGGGGCCTGGCGACATGCACTCGGCGTCGACCTGTGCGACTTTGATGCCAGTTGTGAACCGCAACGCGCCCATCAGTCGTGCGGCCCACCAGCGCATTAACCAATAGTGCGCGGGTTGACTCTTGCCGCGACCGATAACCCAGAACGCGCCGGCCATCGCCACGCCCGCAGATTCGAGCCACGCCCAGCAGAGACCAAACGCGAGTAGTCGTACTGTCGGCAGTCGGAAACGGCCGCGCCCGACGTCGGCGAGACCGCCGAGCACCAGCCACAACGGAAGCGTGACCAGCAAGAGCAGCGCGGCAAAGAACAGCCCAGGAACGCTGATGATGCGTCGTCGAAGTGTCGGCACGATGCGCGTCAACCGTTGAACTCGGCGACGAGCGGTGCGTACTTGTCCATCGCCGCGATCGCGGCATCGCGGTCCATCGGCGGCAGTCCAAGCGCAACAAACGAGGCACCGATATCGCGCAGGTGTGCGAGGTGGGCAGCGTCGGGCTTGGCGCCAAACACTCCAAGCCGAAGAGTCGACGGGTCGCGCCCGGCTGCGGCCGCCTGACGCTTCAGCTCGTCCCACTTGGCATCGACTTCGAAGCGCCCCTCGATAGGCATCCAAACGTCGCCGTACTCGATGATGTGCCGGAAGTGAAGGTCGGTGGGTGAGGCACCAATCACGATCGGTGGGTGAGGTTGCTGTACGGGCTTCGGCCAACTCCAGCTGGCCTCGAAGTTGACGTAGTGGCCGTGGAACTCGGCTTCGTCCTTGGTCCACAACTCCTTCAGCGCCAGGATCTTCTCGCGCACCACCTTGCGCCGATGGTGAATATCGACTCCGTGATGCTGCATCTCTTCGTGGTTCCAGCCATACCCAACGCCGAACAGGACGCGCCCGTTGGAGATGAAATCGAGGGAGGCGACCTCCTTCGCCAACCACAACACGTCGCGCTGCGCCACAAGCGTGATGCCGGTGCCCAACTTCAGTGAAGTGGTCGTTGCTGCGATCGCCGCCAGCGCAATGAATTGGTCGTGACTGCGCCAGTACTCCTCGGGCAGTGGTGGCGCGCCGACGCGGCCACCCCATGGTGTCTTACGACTTACCGGGATGTGCGAGTGCTCGGGCAGCCACAATGACTTGAAGCCGCGCGATTCCGCCTCTCGCCCTAGCTCAACGGGCTGGATTCCCTTGTCAGTCGGAAAGATCAGCAGGCCGATTTCCATCTGCGCAAGCTACTCCGAGAGGGTGTGGCGGTAGGTCAGTCGCCGACGACCCCGTCGATGCACTGGCGCAGCAGGTCCGCGTGCCCACAGTGGCGTGCGTATTCCTCGATCATGTGATTCAGGATCCAGCGCATGTTGGGCTGAAAGCCAGCGCGCTGCGGTTCGGTCGCCACGTGCTTTGCCACATCGTCTGGACTAGCGCCCGACATGATCTCGCGTGCGCGCTGAACTTCCTTCTCCCAATCGGCGATCGCGCTTGCGAGCGTGTCGCCAGGACCCGCGTGAATGTCGCCATCGGGGTCGTGGTCGCCGTAATAAATCGGCGTCGCGCCATTCTCGATGAACCATCGCTGGAACCAGGCGCGCTCGACTTCCGCCATATGTCGGATGAGGCCAGTGATGTTGAGATCGCTGGGCGGCACCGCACACGTGCGTGCTTGTTCGTCGGTGAGCCCATCGGACTTCAAGATGAGTGAGGCGCGGTAGTAATCAAGAAACGCGATCAGCATCGTCGTTTCGTCGGCCTGCGCCGGTGGGTCGGTTCGTTGAATCATGTCGACAGTCTGACCGAGTGCCGACCGAGTATCGAACCCTTATTTGCCGGCAGCCACTTTCTTACGAACGACGTTGAGTGCAGAGCCGGCTTTGAACCATTCGACTTGTTCTGGGCTGAACGTGTGCACGCCCTCGAAGTCGATGATCGTGCCGTCGCGCTTAACGATCTGGCAGCGCACGTTCTTTCCAGGAACCGGTGGCAAGTCGAGCACGCTGATGCGATCGCTTTCCTCGATCAGGTCGTACGTATCGGGGTTGGCGAATGTCAGCGGCACCAGTCCCTGCTTCTTCAGGTTCGTCTCGTGAATGCGAGCGAAGCTGCGCGTGATGATCACGACGCCGCCTCGGAAGCGAGGCTCCATCGCCGCGTGTTCGCGCGACGAACCTTCGCCGTAGTTGCGATCGCCGATCGCTACCCACCGAATGCCCGCTTGGCCGTACTTCTTCGCCAGATTCGGAAGTGTGTCGGGGCTGCCATCGCGGAAGTCGACGCCCTCACCAACTGGCCGATCAAACGCGCTGACCGCGCCAAGGAACAGGTTGCCCGAGATGTTCTCGAGATGCCCGCGATAGGTGAGCCACTTACCCGCCGCGGAGATGTGATCGGTCGTGCACTTGCCCTGCGCCTTCATCAGAATCGGCAACCCGATGTAGTCCTCGCCGTCCCATGGTGCGAAAGGATCGAGCAGTTGCAAACGGTCGCTGGTCGGCGACACCTCGACGGACACATTGCTTCCATCCGCCGGGGGAGCGGTAAACGTGTTCTCGCCCGGGCTATAGCCCTTGGACGGCAGCACTTCGCCGACGGGAGGCTCGAGCAACACGCTGCTGCCGTTCGGCGCTGTCAGCGTGTCGACAGTCGGATCGAAGTCGAGGCGACCAGACAATGCGAGCGCGACGACAGTGTCGGGCGACGTGACGAAGCTCAGCGTGTTGGCCGAGCCGTCGTTACGCTTGGGGAAGTTGCGGTTGAACGAGTTGACGATTGTGTTCGGCTTATCGATCGCGCTGGCTGGCCGATCCCATTGTCCGATACACGGGCCGCACGCATTGGCGAGCACAGTCGCGCCGATCGCCTCCAAGTCGGCGATCAAGCCATCGCGCTCGATGGTTGCACGGATCTGTTCGCTTCCCGGCGACACCAGCAGCGACGTCTTGACCTTCAAACCACGGGCCGACGCTTGGCGGGCGATTGACGCGGCGCGTGTGATGTCTTCGTAGCTGCTGTTCGTGCAGCTGCCGATCAGCGCCGCGGAAATCTCGAGTGGCCAATTGTTGGCGCGTGCCTCTGCGCCGACGGCACTGCCGACGCGGTTGGCGCGATCGGGGGAGTGCGGGCCGTTGATCAATGGCTTCAAGTTGTCGAGATCGATCTCGACAAGCTGGTCGTAGTGCGCACCATCGTCGGCGCGCAGATTGCTGACGACCCTGCTCGCCGCATCGGCGATTGCCTCGCGACCGGTGGCCTTCAGGTACATCGCCATGTTGTCGTCGTAACCGAACACGCTGCACGTCGCGCCGATCTCGGCACCCATGTTGCAGATCGTCGCTTTGCCTGTCGCGGAAATCGTGTCGGCGCCCGGCCCGTGATACTCGACGATCGCGCCGGTTCCACCCTCAACGGTGAGCACACGTGCAACTTCCAAGATGACGTCTTTCGGGCTGCTCCATCCGCTGAGCCTGCCGGTGAGCTTGACGCCGATCACCTTCGGCCAACGCACGTTGAACGGGAAGCCAGTCATCACGTCGACTGCGTCGGCACCACCAACACCGATCGCGACCATGCCAAGCCCGCCGGCATTGGGAGTGTGGCTATCGGTACCAATCATCATCCCGCCAGGGAACGCGTAGTGCTCGAGCACGACCTGGTGAATGATGCCGCTGCCTGGTCCCCAAAAGCCGATGCCGAACTTGGCGCTGACCGTCCGCAAGAAGTCGTACACCTCGCGGTTTGTGTCGAGTGCAACGCCGAGGTCGACCTTGGCGCCGACCTTGGCCGAGATCAGGTGATCGCAATGCACGGTGCTCGGAGCGGCTGTGGTCGGTAGGCCGGCGGTCATGAACTGGAGCAGCGCCATCTGGGCCGTGGCGTCTTGCATGGCCACTCGGTCGGGGTGAAAGTCGTTGTAGCTGCCCCCACGCTCGATCGACTCTGTTGGGTCGTTGAGGTGATTGAGCAGGATCTTCTCGGTGAGGGTCAACGGTCGCCCGAACCGCTTGCGGCCAGCTTCCACCCGGTCGGAGAGTGTGGAATACACGCCCTGTACCAGTTCGATTGGCGTTCCTGCGGTCA
Source organism: Actinomycetota bacterium (assembly GCA_043786755.1). GTDB lineage: Bacteria > Actinomycetota > Acidimicrobiia > Acidimicrobiales > Ilumatobacteraceae > UBA668. The sequence continues at coordinate 9,463 of JAYVVU010000356.1, read as the reverse complement.
CACTCATGGCGGTTTCCCCTTGCGTCGGAGGCGTATGTATACAAGTATCATACAAGTGAGCGCAGCGCAAGTTCCTGGTTCGAAGAACCCTGTTGGCTGGATCGGCATCGATCATGTACAGCTCGCGATGCCCGTCGGCGGCGAGTCGATTGCCCGCGGCTTTTATGTAGCCGTGCTCGGACTCACTGAGGTTCCTAAGCCGCCGGTACTGGCCGCTCGCGGGGGCTGCTGGTTCGAATCGGGGTCAGTCCGCTTGCACCTGGGTGCGGAAGCCGACTTCCGCCCGGCGAAAAAGGCGCATCCGGCGTTGGTGGTTCGCGACCTCGCGCAATTCATCGCAGCGCGCGACTTGTCGGCGCGGTGGAGCGACGAGATACCGGGCACGGAGCGCTGTCACATCGACGATCCATTTGGTAATCGCATCGAGTTGATTGCCGCGGAAGTTGACGTCAGCTGAGATGCGCACGATTCGATACCAGGAGATAGCCGACACGTTGCGCGAACGGATGCACAACATCGGCCCCGGCCATGTGTTGCCCAGCGAGAGCGAGCTGTCGACAGAGTTCGACGTCAGCCGCGTCACCATTCGTCGTGCACTCGAGACACTGCGCGAGGAAGGCATCGTCGATTCCCGCCAGGGCTTCGGTTGGTATGTGGCGACCGTGCCGTTGCAACAGCGACTGAGTGGGCTGGAGACGATCGAGAGCCAACTCGCCGAGCGCGGTGTGCACGCAGTGCGCCAAATCCTCGAATACGCCTTCGTAACTGCACCAACACACGTCGCCGAGCGCCTGGGTTGTCCGCAGGTCTTGCGCGTGAAGCGCCGCAACCTCGCCGACGGCGCGCCGTTCGCGGTGGTGACGGTGTGGTGTCCGGCCGAGTTGGGTCAGCACCTCAGTCGCAGCGACGTCGAACGCAAGCCGTTCTACGAACTGCTCGGCGTGCAATTGCGTGGCGCGACACAAACGATCGGCGCAGCAGCTGCAACTGAAGCCGACTCTGCATTGTTGGAAATTCCCGTTGGTAGTCCGGTGCTGCGCTGCGAACGACTGACCACGACGACCAACGGAGTCCCCGTCCTGCTCTCCGAGCACATCTTCCCGGCGCATCGCACGGAGTTCGTCGTCGACCTTCCGCAAGCGGAACCGTCGATCGTGCCGAGCGGCTTGCGGCTAGTCGAGTAAGCAGTCGTAGCAATGGACGACGAGATCGATCTCACTGACTACGCGCAGATCAATAAGGCGAACTGGGACAGTCGCGTTCCGTTTCACGAAGACGGCTACGAGCTAGAGAAGTTCGACGATCCACAGCACATCTCCAGTGTCGTGCGTTTCGACTTGCCGCTGCTCGGCGACATCAGTGGGCTGCGCGGTGTTCATCTGCAGTGCCATATCGGCAGCGACACAATCTCGTTAGCTCGCCTCGGTGCGCAGATGAGTGGGCTCGATTTCTCCGCGCCCGCACTCGATGTCGCTCGCCGGTTGGCAGCGCGCTACGACCGGGAAATCGAGTACGTGGAGAGCGATCTGTATGACGCGCTCGACGTGCTACCCAATGGAGCGTTCGACTTCGTCTTCACGGGGATCGGGGCAATCTGTTGGCTACCCGACGTTGAACGCTGGGCGGGCGTAGTCGCAGCGTTACTGAAGCCCGGCGGGTTTCTATTCATCCGTGAAGGTCACCCGATGATGTGGTCGCTGGCCGACACCCGACCCGATGGATTGCTGGTCGTCGAGTTTCCGTATTTCGAGAACGAAGGAACCGTATTCACCGAGGCGACCACCTACGTCGAACACGAGGGCGAGCTGTCGGCTCCGACGATCGTCTCGTTCAATCACGGACTGGCCGAGATCTTCAACGCGTTGTGGCGCGCCGGTTTGGAGGTCACCGTCTTCGAGGAACACCGTTCGGTGCCGTGGAATCCGCTCGGCGACGAGATGGAGGAATACATGCCCGGCGAGTGGCAGCTCCGCGAAGGTCGCGATCGGTTGCCGCTGACGTACACGCTGCGTGCCGAGAAACGGTGACCTGACAGACTCGCGGCATGGCTGACGATCGCGTCTCAATCTCCATCGCTGACGGCATTGCCGACGTGCGCATGACCCGCGCCGACAAACGCAACGCACTCGACAGTGCGATGTTCCTCGCGCTCGCCGAAGCCGGAGAGCGTCTCAAGACGGAGAAGGCGGTGCGTGCCGTCGTGCTGTCGGGCGACGGCGCATCGTTCTGCGCCGGGCTCGACTTTGGCGCGATGGCAGGGCTTGTTGATCGCACCACTGATCCAGGTCACCCGGGTCTGATCAAGGACGGCCAGATCACACATCTCGGCCAACAGGTCGCATGGGTTTGGCAGGAGGTGCCAGTGCCGGTGATCGCGGCGGTGCACGGCCACGCGATCGGCGGCGGCATCCAGATCGCGCTGGGCGCGGACATCCGGATCGTGCACCCCGACACACAGATGAGCGTGCGCGAGGTGCATTGGGGGATCGTGCCCGACATGACGGGCACGATGATGCTCTCGCAGTTGGTGCGCAGCGATGTGGCCAAGGAACTCGTGATGACGGCGCGCATGTTCGATGGGCGGGAGGCGCACGCGCTCGGGCTGGCCACGAAGCTGTCGGATCACCCGTACGACGATGCGATGGAGATGGCGCGCGAGATCGCTGGTCGCAGCCCCGATGCGATTCGGGCCGCTAAGGCGTTGCTCAATGGTCTGTTCAACGACGGTGCCGCGGCGCAGTTCGCGGCCGAGCGTCGGTACATCTCAAGCCTTGTCGGCCGACCGAACCAAGTCGAAGCTGTGATGGCGAACTTCGAGAAGCGCCCTCCAAAGTTCGTCGATCCGAGCTGACCGATGAGTTCAACGACTAGTCCATCTGCCAGCGCTGACATCGACGCTCTCAAGCTGTATTCGTTCCAGGTGTTCAGCAAGCTGGAAGGGGCAGTTACGGCCGGGATGATTCACCTCGGCGACCAACTCGGGCTCTACGCCGCGATGAACGCCGCGGGCGAACCGCTGTCGACCGACGAGCTCGCGGAGCGCACCGGTTTGAACGAGCGGTGGGTGCGCGAGTGGGCGCACAACCAGGCGGCCGCCAAGCTGATCACGATCGACGACGAGCACCGCTTTGGGTTGACGCCCGAAGCAGCAGCAGTCCTGGCCACGCCCGACCATCCGTACTACGGGATGGGGAGCTTTCACCGGCTGCCGCAGACGATGCAGGCGCTCGAGCACGTGCGGGAGAGCTTTCGCACCGGCATCGGGCACGACTACGACAGCCATGGCCCCCAGGGCGCCGTCGGAATCGAGCGCAGCTTCGAGCCGTGGAGTAACGCGAACCTGTTGCCGGTCGTGCTGCCAGCGCTCGACGGCGTTGTCGAGCGATTGCGTGCCGGAGCCACCGTGGTCGACGTTGGATGCGGGGCCGGCAGTGCGGTGCTCTTGATGGCTGCGGCCTTCCCGAACTCAACGTTCTACGGGTACGACATTTCGCAGTACGCCTTACAGCGCGCGGCACACAAGTTGAGCGCCAGCGGGCTGGGCAACGTCTCGTTTCACGACCCGCGCAACTCGCCGATGGCGACCGATCACTCAGCCGACCTGATCACGACGTTTGATTGCATTCACGACATGACACAGCCCCAGCAAATGATGAACGCGATCCGCTCGGTCATTAAACCGGACGGTGTTTGGTTGCTCGTCGATATCAAAGCGCTGGACACGTTTGAACAGAACGCGCGCAAGAATCCGATGGCGTCACTGATGTACGGCATCAGTGTCTTGTCGTGCATGTCGTCTGCGCTCAGCGAGCCAGGCGGCGAGGGTCTCGGCACACTCGGCCTTCCCGAAAGCCGCGCGCGATCGATGGCCGAGACCGCCGGGTTCACTCAATTTCGCCGTCTCGACATCGAACACGGCATCAACGCGTTCTACGAGGTCCGTCCCTAGGTTCTAGGACACGCGAGGGTCCCGAATGAGCGCGAGAGCGCTCGTTAAAGTTTCCGCATGGCTACAAAGAAGAAAGCACCGGCAAAGAAGAAGGCTCCTGCGAAGAAGGCCCCGGCAAAGAGGAAGGCCCCGGCTAAGAAGAAGGCAGCCAAGAAGAAGGCTCCTGCCAAGAAGAAGGCAGCCAAGAAGAAAGCTGCTGGAATCACGGGGTCGGTTAAGAAGGGCGCCTTCAAGAAGAAGGCAGCCAAGAAAGCTCCGGCTAAGAAGAAGGCTCCGGCTAAGAAGAAGGCTGCGGTAAAGAAGAAGGCAGCCAAGAAGAAGGCTCCGGCTAAGAAGAAGGCTGCAGTAAAGAAGAAGGCAGCCAAGAAGAAGGCTCCCGCGAAGAAGAAGGCTCCCGCGAAGAAGGTTGCTGCCAAGACGTCCGGACCTGTTACTGGGTCGGTCAAGAAGGGCGCCATCGCGAAGAAGCCGGCAGTTACGCCGCAGGCCGCAGCGCCGATGGTCTCATCAGCTTCTTCTATGGTCTCGAGGGCGCCTGCGCAGACCGAGGCCAAGCGCAAAAAGATCCTCGGAATCTTCGCTAGAAGGCCCTAGCCAACAGCTCCCAGACGACTTCGCCGTCGTTCATTTTGCTCGTGGCCGACAGTCCGACTTTGCGCGCTCAGTCGCGATGGACGACTTCGAGCGTGCGTTCTTCGAACAGCCACTTCCCGCCGACGCGCCGATAGCTGTCGTGATAGACGCCGAGCAGGGCGCCCTCGCCGGTCCTCTTCGACTTGAACGACTCGTGAATGCTGACCCGACCGTGCCCGGTTCCCGCTGACTCGTCGACTTCGAACACTGCATTGGGCGCAGTCTGCTGTAGCCAACTGTGTGACGCCGCGACCTTCATGAACTGCGCCCGCACCGCTTCACGACCGCTCACCGGCTTGCCCTGACTCCACACGCAATCGTCGGTCCAACACGCAATGAACGCATCGCTGTCGCCGCGGTTGACCGCGTCGCAATAACGCGACACGAGTTGGCGCAATGCAGTGTCGGTTGCCGGTGTCGGGGCTGCGAGGGGAGAGGCCACGCCGGCGCCGTCCTCGCGTAAGGCCTCTGGTTCCAGGCCTACTTCCCAGGCGGCGAGTGTGCGCACGTGCTCGATGAACTGGGCGCGGTTCATCATTCCGTCGTGGGCTGCGAACTGAACCGCCAAACCGTCAACGACTGCGGTCAGTCGCATCGCTGCCGAAGCCGGATCGCTGCATGCGAACTCGCCGGTCTCGATGCCGTGGCGAATCACGCGTTCTGCCAACTGCGCCGACTGCTCGTCGAGTTCCTGGCTGATCTTGCGCATCATCGGATTACGCAGTGCCTCGCCCCAGCCGTCGATCCACAACATCCACTCGACGTCGCCACTGCCTTCCGGCACATAGTTGTGCACCAGCCGATCGAGTTGCGCGACGGCCGAAGGGGCGGCCTGAATTTCGGCTTCCATCTCGGCCACGTCCTTGCGGGCGTAGTGCGCGAACGCCTCGGCGAGCAGTTGCTCCTTGGAATCGAAGTGGTAATGGATCAAGCTGCTCGACACGCCAAGGCGCTTGGCCACGTCGGCGATGCGAGTTGCGGCAAAGCCGCGCTCGATGACGACCGCGCAGGTGACCTCGAGGATCTCGGTACGACGTTCTTCGACGGTGAGCTTTTTCACTGGGGTGCAACGCTATAGCCGTCGAGCACTCCGTGCAGACCGGTCGGGTGCTCGCCGATGCACAACTGCTCAAGTATTCCGATGCCTTGCTCGCTGGTGCCGTCGGCCATCGTGAGCGTCGCATCGCATAGGGCCTGCACGTGGACGTGTTCGCGCGTCAGCGGCGTCGCTACGGGCAATTCGAAGCGCTCGCCGGCGGTGGCCGATTCGCCCTTCCACACGCCGTGACTGAATTCCGGGTGGGCGTAGCCGATGCCACGCATCGCAAACTCGAAGCGGGGGGTCATTCGTACGGTGTGTCGCGCGCCGCTGTGTTCGACCAGGTCGTACTCGAACCAGTCGGCCCACCGGGTGCCCGGGCGCCAGCCCACGCGCCAATCGACGGTTCGCATGTGCTGGCCTTCACCATCGACTGGGATGAGAGCGCCGCCTTCGTGCCAACGGCGACCGTCGCTGAACTCGTTGACGTCGAAGTGCGTCGACAGCGACGGAAAGTTGACCGGTGCCCACAGCCAGAAGAACTGTGGATCTTGCACTGGGGCACCGGTGTGCGCACGTTCTCCAACCGGTCGAATACCCCACGATCGATCGCGACAACCCCACACGTCGGCCGGGTTGATCTCGTGACGCTCACCGGCGACCTCGATCCATCCGCTCCACGACCCGAACTGCGTCAAGCGTGTGAAGTCCAAGAACGTGCGTGTGCCGGCGCGCAGAAAGAAGTGTGGCTCTTCGAAAACCGACGAGCGGCCGTCGAAGGTCAACTCGGCGCGCAAGCCCTGGTCCGGTGCGTCGACGCTGACGCGCAGCGTCTGCAGTGGCTCGACGATCTCCACCACGATCGGGCCGAGCGTCGTGCAATCCCGACGATCCTGCGGCGCGCGCTGACTGTGAAACACACTGCGCTGCGATTGACCTACAACGTTTCCTGAAACGTTTCCTACAACGACAGAAAACGCGGCGTCGGCGACATGCCTATTCGGGTACAGCCCCATCGCAACGGCGAAGAACAGCGAACCATCGCGCGTGTAGCCGTTGAAGAAATAGCGGTCGTAGTGGTTCAGGTCGCCACTGGCAGCGTGCGCGACGGGCAGCGACGTTTGGTGCAGGGGATAGTCGTCGAATCCGGTCAGCACGTTGCGCACCGTAGTCTCACGCCATGGAATTTCTCCGACGGATCCGTTCGCAAGGCTTCACGCCCAAGGAATTTCGAACGATCTGTATTGCGGCGCTGACACTTCTGTGCCTGATCGTCGTATCCGGTGCCGCCGTGCGCCTGTCGGGGTCTGGCCTCGGCTGCGTCGACTGGCCGAACTGCAACGACGACACGTTCGTCGACGTGTCCTCCAAGCACGCGGCCATCGAACAGATCAATCGCCTTTTCACGTTTCTGGTCGCGGTGGCGGTGGCACTCGCCGCGGTGGCCGCCTGGTACCGCCGCCCCCGCCGTCGCGATCTGCTCGTACTCGCCGGCGTGATGCTGGTCGGCGTGCCAGCGCAGGGGCTCGTCGGTGCGGTGGTGGTCTGGACGAAACTGCACCCGGCGACGGTGCAGCTCCACTTCGTGCTCTCGATGATCTTGGTCTGGGCGGCGGTGTTGCTGCTGGTACGCAGTGGCGAGCCCGATTCGGCACACCCCGAACGCGACCGGCGGCGCAGCGCAGTGGTACCGCGCGTGCGCGGACGTGTGCGACTCGTGGCGTTCTGGACGGGGCTTGCGGTGATCGCAGGCACCGTTGTAACTGGCACCGGCCCTCACGCTGGTGATGCCACGGGCGACGACGGTAACGCGTACACGGCGGGCTCAGCCCGCCGGTTCTTTGGCGAAGCGGACGACGTCAACGGCAACGCGCTCGTGTGGGTCACCCGCGCGCACGGTGTCATCGTGTGGATCACAGTGCTCGTGACCTTGTCGCTGTTGTGGATGCTGCGCCGCCTGCGCCACGACCGCGAGATTCTGCTCGCTCCACTTACCGCTTGGATTGTGACAGCGCTGATCCAGGGCTCGCTGGGCTATGTGCAGTACGCCAACGGTCTACCGGTCGTGATCGTTGCCGGGCACATCGCCGGAGCCACGGCCTTAGTCGCCTGCACGGCCTGGCTATGGGCGGCAACGACCAAGGTTGCCTCGCCCGCAATCGCGGAATAGCCGTTACTCGCCGAGACCCTTGGCGAAAGTGCCGATCTTGTTGATGACCGCTGCGAAGAAATGGCCGACGCCTTCGATGAAGCTCATTGTTGCGCGCGCTGAGCCATACGGGTCCTGCCAGAGCTGGATCGCCATGTAGGCAATGCAGAGGTACATGGCGATGCGAACTGCGGCTTTTGCCTGCACGAGAACGCTTTGCATGAGTGGACCTCCGGAATAGCCGAGCTCAGCCGCTCGGGGTCTCCACCCGCTCGTCATTGTACTCGTGCCGCGCGCGCGGAGCAACGATCATCAACCCAGCTAACACCAATCCCACGCCGACCCAGCCGATGGCAAGGATGCGTTCGTGGACGACAACGGCGCCGAGCGTGGCGGCAGTGATCGGTTCCAAGAGGGTCAGTGTCACAACCGTCGGCGTTGGGAGGTGACGTAAGGCGTATCCGTACAACGTGTATGCGAGCCCGACGGTGGCGACGCCGAGATACAGCGCCACCAACGCTCCCGACCAGCTAGCCACCCAAGTCGGGTGATGCCAGGCGAGCAGCGGAGCCATCAGCAAGGCCCCGCCGGTGAACATCGCGGCCATGATCGCGGTGCTGTCGCGGCCCTGGTCGATCTGGTGCTTGCCAACGGTCGCGAAAACTGCCCATCCCAGTCCAGCCAAGAAGGCCAGTGCGATGCCACTTGCGTTCACGGTCGCGTCGCGCCCCAATAGCCCGAGCAGCGCAACTCCACCGATGCCCAAACTGGTGCCGACCAGCCAACGAGCCGTCGGCGGCCGTCGATCGATCGCCGCCGCAATGAGGCCGGCGAACATCGGCCCAGATCCAATCGTCGCGACTGTTCCGACGGCGACGCCAGTGCGATCAACCGCCAGGAAATAGCACAGCTGAAACACCGCTACGCCCATCGCCCCGACGATTGCCGACCTCACGATCGTCCGTGGTGCGCGCTCCGCGGACCTTGTTCGATGCGCTCGCGCTACTGCGGCGAGGGTGGCGCCACCGATCAGCAACCGCACCGCGCCGACCGAATAGGCGTCGCTGGTCGACGGCGCATTGACCAGCACTGTGCCGGTGGTACCGAAGAGCGCTGCGGAGGCAAGCACTGCGAATGTGGCATGCTGGCGGCGGGGTTGAGCAGGCACGGGTCACAGTATTGACGCACGAGATTGACGGGGGCTATCTGAGCTTGCTCAAATACGCCGCCACTCCGGACAGCGTGGTCCGGCGGAGCGAGGGGATCAGTTGAACTTACGACCACGACATCTTGTAGGCCTGTTGCTGATGGGCTTGGCATTGCTCGGGATGTTTGCCGAGCCAGCCCATGCTGCCGACATCACCATCAAGGTGCGCGTGCAAAATCAGGTCAAGGACGAAACGACCGGCAAGAACGTCAAGCAACCGATTGCCGGCGTCGAGGTCACGGTCACCGACGCCGACGGAACTGTCGTCGCCGAAGGGATTACCGGCGACGACGGCATTGCACTGATGGTCGTGCCCGAGAAAGCCGACTACACGGTGACCCTCGACGAGTCGACGCTGCCCGATGGTTTTGCTCTCGCCGACGGGACCCCCGAGCGGGAGATCACACGCGACACATTTGTGACCGACAGCGTCACAGTCAACTACTTCACCGGCAACGCCGATCGCGCGTCGATCGGGTATTGGTC
>JAYVVU010000355.1:0-6851 GCA_043786755.1 Actinomycetota bacterium | reverse complement strand
CTAACGAAACCCACGACGCATGAAGTTCTGTGTTGTTGGTGCTGGCGCGATCGGCGGCCTGATGGCCGCTCGACTGAGCGCCGGTGGACACGAGGTACATGTCGTCGCGCGCGGCGAGACCCTGACGGCGATCCGCGACAACGGCCTGACCGTCACCTTCGCTGACGGCTCGCCGACAATTCGAGCCGTCGTCGACGCTGGCGAGAGCTTCGATGCCAGCCTCGGCTTCGATGCAGTCGTCCTCGCGGTCAAGGCGCACCAAATCGCCGGGCTCGCTGACCAGGTCGCGCGGATGTGCGGCGCCGACACCGTCGTTGTCCCCGTGCAGAATGGAATCCCGTGGTGGTTCTTCCATCGCTTTAACGGGCCGCACGCTGGCTACAACCTGCAGACACTCGACCCTGAGGGGAAGATCGCCGCGGCGATTCCTGCCGAACGTGTCGTCGCCGGTATCGCGTATCCCGCCGCCGAACGCACTGCGCCGAATGTCATCCATCACATCGAGGGCGATCGCATGCCGGTTGGTGAACTCGACGGTTCGAAGTCAGATCGCGCGACGGCCATTGCGCAGGCGTTCTCGTCCGGTGGCTTCAAGTCGCGCGTGCTCACCGACATCCGGTCGCACTTATGGATCAAGGCGTGGGGCAATCTGGCGTTCAACCCGATCAGCGCGCTCACCGGCGCAACGCTCGGTCAGATCTGCGCCGACCCCGACACACGTCGGCTGGCGGCCGACATGATGCACGAAGCAACGGCGATCGCGGAAGCGCTTGACGTGCGGGTGATGCTCTCGGTCGAGCAACGGATCAATGGCGCTGAACAAGTCGGCGAGCACAAGACTTCGATGCTGCAGGACCGCGAGGAGGGCCGCAGTATGGAAGTCGGCCCGCTGATCGGCGCGTTTGTCGAGCTCGGGCGACTGACCGGTGTCGCCACGCCAGCGATCGACGCCGTGTACGCGCTGATCAACCAACTGAACAACCAGCTGAATTCTCAACGAGACGTGGAGCGGACGCGCCGATGAGCGACACAATTCGAGAACTCCTAGCGTTCGGTGCCGACGACGCGACCGCGTTGATTGCGCCCGACAGCGCATCGCTCGATTACCGCGGGCTGCGCCGTGTTGTCGATTCGCTGAGTCGCGAGTTCGCCGCCTACGGAGTCGTCGCCAGCGACCGCGTCGCAATTTCTGTTCCTAACGGCCCAACCGCAGCGATCACCTTCTTGGCGAGTGCGTGTTGCGCCGCTGCGGCGCCGCTGAACCCGAAGTACCGCGAGTCGGAGTTCGAGTTCTACCTCAAGGATCTCAATCCGAGACTGTTGATCGTGTCGGCCGATTCTGGCGATGCAGTGCTGGCCGCGGCGAAGACAACGGGCATCACGGTCGCGACCGCCACGGGCGCGATGGACGAGCTCACGCTCGGCAGGTCACCCGCAGGCGACACTGCTGCGCCTGGCCCCGACGATGCGGGCTTGTTGCTGCACACGTCCGGCACGACCTCGCGACCCAAGGTTGTGCCGATCAGCCAGCGCAACCTGGCTAGCTCGGCGAGCAACATCGCACGCTCGTTGTCGCTGACGTCGGCCGATCGATCGCTGAATGTGATGCCGCTGTTTCATATTCACGGGTTGATGGCTGGCTTGCTCGCGCCTTTGTCGGTTGGCGCGACAGTTGTCGCGACCGGCGGTTTCGACGCGTTCGCGTTCTTCAATCAACTCTCCACGTTTGCTCCGACGTATTACACGGCGGTGCCAACCATGCATCAGATGATCATTGATCGCGGCCAGAAGAAGGGTGCAGAAGCTGCCGCGGCGAAGCTGCGCTTCATTCGTTCATCGTCTGCTTCGCTGCCTTCATCGGTACTCGAGCAACTCGAGGCGCTGTTCGGCGCGCCGGTAGTCGAGGCCTACGGCATGACGGAGGCGACACATCAGATGTGCGCCAACCCGCTGCCGCCCGGAAAGCGCAAGCCGCGCTCGGTCGGGCTGCCCACCGGGATCGACTTGGCGGTGCTCGACGAGAGCGGGACCGCGGTCGCGACGGGTGCGACTGGGCAGGTCGCGATCAAAGGCGCAACCGTCGTCGCGAGCTATCAGGACAACCCCGATGCGACGAAGGATGCGTTTCGCGGTGGATGGTTCCTGACCGGCGACGAGGGTTATCTCGACGAAGACGGCTACCTCTATCTCACGGGTCGCTTGAAGGAGTTGATCAACAGAGGCGGCGAGAAGATCTCGCCGTTGGAGGTTGATGAAGCGCTGCTGCGTCACGAGAGCGTTGCGCAAGCGGTCACATTCGCAGTCGCGCACGGCAAGCTGGGCGAAGACGTCGCCGCGGGTGTCGTGTTGCGTCCGGGCGCGGAAGTTACCGAGCGCGAACTCAAGAACTTTCTGTCGCTCACCCTGGCCGCGTTCAAAGTTCCGCGCAGCATCATCTTCATGGACGAACTACCCAAGGGTGCGACGGGCAAGCTGCAACGCATCGGTCTCGCCGAGCGATTGGGGATCGGGCCGTGGTGACTTGGGCTCGCTTCCAACACAACGGCGCGGTCGCGTTCGGTTCAGTTGTCGATGGCGCGATCAGTGTTCACGGCGGCGACATGTTCGACTCACCGCAGCCAACCGGCGAGACAGTCGCAATCGACGACGTCGAACTGTTGACACCAACGCAACCGAGCAAGATGATCGGGCTCTGGAACAACTTCGCCGCAGCGGCCGCGAAGAATGACTGGGCTCATCCGACCGAAGCGCTGTGGTTCATCAAGCCGTCGTCGTGCTATCTACGGCCGGGCGGCACAATCGAACCGCCAACGTCGTACGACGGTCGCGTGTTCTTCGAAGCCGAGTTAGGCATCGTCATCGGAGCGGAGGCCACCAACGTCGCGATCGACGATGTCGACCGCTTCATCTTTGGCTATACGTGCGTCAACGATGTGACCGCGTTGGGTCTGCTGACCTCCGACGCCTCGTTTGCGCAATGGAGCCGAGCGAAGAGCCTCAACACGTTCGGGCCGTTCGGACCGGTGATCGCGACTGGCATCGATCCGTCGGCGCTGACCATCCGCGCGGTCGTCGACGGGCGCGAGCGGCAGAACTATCCGGTGAGCGACATGATCTTCGGCCCTGCCGAACTGGTTCACCGCATCTCGCAGGACATGACCCTTTACCCCGGCGATGTGATTGCCTGCGGTACGTCCACGGGTGCGATGCCGATGCGACCAGGGAATGTGGTCGAGATCTCCATTGACGGCGTTGGCACGCTGACCAATACATATGGTGTGCGACCCACCGCTGATGGATACAGCTGATAATTAAGTATACTCAATCCCTTTCGAGAGGATGATCGTGCTCGTTGACGTGGGACTCAGTCGGGACAGCAATCTCAGCGGCGCTCGTGAAGCAGCGCCCGCGTTCGAGAAGGCCGGCTACAACGCAATGTGGACCGCCGAGTCGGATCACGATCCGTTTCTGCCGCTGGCAGTCGCCGCCGACCACACCCAACGAATCGAACTCGGAACCAGCATCGCTGTCGCCTTCGCGCGCAGCCCAATGACGCTGGCGAACCTGGCGTGGGACTTGCAGGAGTTCAGCAACGGCCGCTTCCTGCTTGGTCTTGGCACCCAGATCGAAGCGCACATCACGCGCCGGTTCTCGATGCCGTGGTCGCAACCGGCGAAGCGCATGCGCGAGCAGGTCCTCGCCATGCGTGCGATATGGGACACGTGGTTGAACGGAACCAAGCTCGACTTCCGCGGCGACTTCTTCAGTCACACCTTGATGACACCCTTCTTCACGCCGAGCAACGAGACGATCGCGCGGGTCGGCCTGCCAAAGGTGTTCCTCGCTGGCGTGGGGCCGCGTATGACTGAGGTTGCTGGCGAAGTGTGCGACGGCTTCATCTGCCACGGCTTTACGACCGAGAGCTATTTGCGCGAAGTCACGTTGCCGGCACTCGCTCGCGGTCGCGCGCTAGCGGGTAAGACCCTCGAAGGCTTCGAGATTGTTGGGCCGTCGTTCGTCGTTACTGGATCCAACGACGAGGAGATCGCTGACGCGACCGCGAAGACGCGTCAGCAGCTCGGCTTCTATGGGTCGACACCTGCTTACCGTGGTGTTCTGGAACATCACGGTTGGGCAGACTTGGGTGTGGAGTTGCATCAGCGCACAGTGGCCGGCGAATGGGCCAAGCTCGGTGACAGCATCAACGATGAAGTGCTGAACACCTTTGCTGTTGTTGGCCATATCGACACGGTCGCCGAGAAACTGCACGAGCGTTACGGCGACGTTGTGTCGCGCGTTCGTTTGGCGATGCCGAACGACATTGCGCGCGATCGTTGGGCCGGGCTGTCGGAGGCATTGCGTGGCCGATAGTTCTGCCGCTCAAGGCGACATCGTCGCGCCGTACGGCGACCTGCGCGTGCTGCAGCTGAGTGGCGGCATCGAGGTGGCGTACTGCACGAAGGTGCTCGCCGATGCGGGTGCCGACGTGGCATTTGTCGAGTCGGCCGACGGTCATCCGTTGCGCAAGCGCGGGCCGCTGTTCTCGTACCTGCATGCCGGCAAGCGCAGCATTCGCGACGCGTCTGGAGTTGTCGATCAACTGCTCGCGAACACCGACGTCGTCGTCACCGACACGCTGCCCAGTGCGTGGGACGAACTGCATCAGCAACACCCGCACCTCACTGTCGCGGTGATCACGCCCTACGGGTTGACTGGTCCGTGGGCCGATCGCCCGGCGAGCGACCTCACGCTGCAGGCGGCCGGCGGTGGCATGGCGCCGCGCGGCGCGATTGGCAAGGCGCCGTTGATGGTGGGCGGCGAGCCGGGCTTTTGGTTCGCCGGTGCGATCGCTGCCGCCAGCGTGCTCGGCACGCTTCCCCGACAAACGGCGACGGGCAGTGGAGAACTGATCGACGTCTCAATGCTCGAGTGCACGCATATGGAACACGGTATGCACCCGGTCACCTTCGCGTCGATGGCACAGCGCCCGTTTCAATCGTCGCGCGGCGTGCCGGTGCCGGGCATCGAGCCAACCTCCGACGGGTACGTCGGCTTTTTCGTCATCACCGGACAACAGTGGCTCGACTTCTGCGCGTTGATCGGCCAACCACAGTGGGCAGAAGACGAACGGCTCTTCATCGCCACCGAACGCCGGCTGCGCGCCGACGAGCTGCTTGGCCCGATTCGCGAATGGACTCGCTCGCAAACGACGGAAGAGATCGTGGAGATCGCGGCGCTCATGCGCATTCCCGTCGCGCCGATCGGCAACGGTGCGACGCTCGCGAACATCGACCAGTTCGTCGCCGAGGAATGGTTCGTGCAGAACCCGGACGGTTTCGCGCAACCGCGTCGGCCATATCGGTTCGAGGGTGAGAGCATCCCGACACCTGCGAAGACGGATGCGGTTGGCGCAGGAAGTGTCGAGCATTGGAAGCCGAAGCAGCGGACTGCGTCGGCGAGCAGCGACCCGCAACTGGCCAAACTCCCACTAGCCGGTGTGCGCGTCGCCGACTTCACCGGGTTCTGGGCCGGTCCGATGGCGGGCAGCATCCTCGCCGGGCTCGGCGCCGACGTCATCCACATCGAAGGTCCGAAGAAGCCCGACGGTATTCGAATGAACACGATTCGTCCGATGACCGAGGCGGGTTGGTGGGAGTGGTCGCCGCTGTTCTGCGGCACGAACACGAACAAGCGCGATCTCACCGTCGACCTTTCTGCACCGGAAGGACGCGAGATCGCGCTGCGCTTGCTGGCGACCAGCGATGTGATGATCGAAAACTTTTCGCCGCGCGTCGTCGACCAGCTCGGTCTTGGCCCGGCGGCCGTGCGCGAACGCAACGGGAAGATCATCGTCGTGCGCATGCCAGCGTTCGGACTCAGCGGTCCGTGGCGCGACCGCGTCGGTTTTGCGCAGACGATCGAGCAAGCGGCCGGGTTGGCGTTCGTTACCGGTTACCCCGGTGAGGCGCCGGTGATTCCAAACGGCATGTGCGATCCGCTGGCCGGCGTGTTCGGCGCGATCGCGGCGCTGGTCGCGCTCGCCGAGCGCACGCGCACCGGGGCCGGGCAGGTGGTCGAGTCAGCGATGATCGGTGCCGCGTTGAACACGGCAGCCGAGCAACTCATCGACTACTCGGCGAGTGGTCGCGTGCACACCAGCCTCGGCAATGCGTCGCCGTTGCTCGAGCAGGATGTCTTCCGCTGCCTCGGCGACGATCAATGGGTCGCAATCTCGATTCCCGCCGCCGCCGCGATGCAGATCGTGGGCGAGGTCACCGGCGCGCAGTCGATGGCCGAGCTGGCGCTGTGGTGCGCCGAACGCAGCGCGCCGGACGTCACTGCCGCGTTGTGGTCGCGTGGCGTTCCCGCCTCGCCGGTGTTGTGGGCACAAGAGTCGATCGACAACCCGCAGCTGATCGCTCGCGGCTTCTTCGAGACCGTCGCGCATCCGGTCTGCGGCGCTCATCCGTATATCTCGTGGCCCGGTCGCTTCAGCGCCGGCCCGGCCGTCTGGAATCGTCAGCCCTCGCCGACCATGGGCCAGCACAACGCGGAGATCCTCTCCGAGCTCGGTTTCGACGCCGTCCAGATCGCCGGGTTTCGTGACCGCCAGGTGATCTCCGAGGGTGTCCTCACCCAGAAACACGGCTGGTAAGTAAGTCGCTCGGGTGGCAATTCCGGGTGTGGCATCGCCGTTCCGGGTCAACTAGTATTTAGTGTACTGAACTAGGAAAAGGGCAGGTTGTAATGGAGTTCGGCTGGGACGACGAGCACTCGGGATATCGCGCCGAGCTGGTGTCGTTCCTTGAGGACGAGCTGCCCGGGCACTGGCACGGCGAAACGGCGATTCT
>JAYVVU010000354.1:0-6853 GCA_043786755.1 Actinomycetota bacterium | reverse complement strand
GCCGGGCTCGAAATGCTGCTCGCGCACCCGCGCGCCGACAAGTCGCGCGTCGGAGCAATCGGTTACTGCTTCGGCGGCACGATGGTTCTGGAACTGGGGCGCGCAAGTGCTCCCATTCACGCGATTGTGGGCTTCCACAGTGGGCTCACCAATCAGAGTCCGGGCGACGAGGTCAACATCACTGGCAAAGTGCTGGTGTGCATCGGCGTCGACGACCCGATCATTCCGCCGTCGCAGCGAGCCACGTTTGAAGACGAGATGAACGCCGCCGGCGTTGATTGGCAAATGCTGTTACACAGCGGCGCCGGCCACAGCTTCACCAACAAGGCGATGGACGGCAGTCGCCCCGGTTTCGTATATCACGAGCCGAGCGATCGACGATCGTGGCAAGCGATGATCAATTTGTTCGACGAGGTGTTCGCCTAATCCTTTGACTTGTGCGCAGGCACCTACTATTCCTTGCTGATGGCAACGAACCGGCAACTGTGGGAAGAGGCGTACGCGGCCTCTGTTCCGGCCGACGCCCAGTTCCACACGATGTCGGGCGTTCCGCTCGACGGCGTGTACGGCCCCGACGATGGCGAGTTCCCCGGGCAATACCCGTACACCCGTGGGCCGTACGCCTCGATGTATCGCTCGAAGTTGTGGACGATGCGAATGTTTGCCGGCTTTGGCACAGCCGACGACACCAACTGGCGCTTCAAGGAAATCATCCGCGCCGGTGGCACCGGCCTGTCGACCGCGTTCGATATGCCGACGCTGCTCGGTCTCGATTCCGATCACCCGATGTCGCTTGGCGAAGTCGGTCGTTGCGGAGTGGCGATCGACACGCTCGCCGACATGGCCGACCTCTACTCGGGCATCGACCTCGGCGACATCACCACTTCGATGACCATCAACTCCCCTGCCGCGGTGATCATGGCGATGTTCGTCGCGCAAGCCGAGAAGGCAGGCACGCCGCGCGCGCGACTCGGCGGCACGCTGCAGAACGACATCCTCAAGGAGTATCAGGCGCAGAAGGAGTTCGTTTTCCCGCCACGGCCATCGATGCGCTTGGTCCGCGACACGATCGCGTTCTCGGCGGCCGAGATGCCGCGCTGGCACTCGATTTCCATCTCCGGCTATCACATTCGCGAGGCGGGCTCGACGGCGGCGGAGGAACTCGCGTTCACACTCGCCAACGGGTTCGCCTACGTCGAGTTGGCAATGCAGGCGGGTTTGCCGGTCGATGCCTTCGCACCGCGCCTCAGCTTCTTCTTCAATGCACACATCGACTTCTTTGAAGAGATCGCCAAGTACCGCGCCGCCCGTCGCATCTGGGCGCGCTGGTTACGCGATCGCTACGGCGCGACCGACCCGCGCTCGTTGCAGTTGCGCTTTCACTGCCAGACGGCCGGCGTGTCGCTGACGGCGCAACAGCCAGAGGTCAACATCGTGCGCACGGCGATTGAAGCGCTCGCTGGTGTGCTCGGTGGCGCGCAGTCGCTGCATACCAACTCGATGGACGAGGCGATGGCGTTGCCGACCGAGAAGGCGGCGCGCATCGCGCTGCGGACGCAGCAAGTCATCGCCCACGAAACCAACGTCGCACACGTCGCCGATCCGCTAGGCGGCTCGTACTTTGTCGAAGCGCTCACTGACGAAATGGAACGCCAGGCCGAGGCGTTGTTTAGCCATCTCGACGAACTGGGCGGTGGCTCGATGCTCGAGGGCGCCATTCGCGGCATCGAGGAGAACTGGTTCCAGGGCAAGATCGCCGATTCGGCGTTCGAACTCGAGCGAGCAATGAACGATGGGCGGCGCATCACGGTCGGCGTCAATCGCTTCACGGAAGGCAACGACGACGCACAGATGGAGTTGCTCAAGATCTCGGCCGAGGACGAGCAACGCCAGCGCAAGCGGCTCGAGCAAGTGCGCCACGACCGCTCGCAGTCGACTGTCGACACCGCGTTAGCCCAGGTGCGAGCGGTGGCCAAAGATCCCGAGGCCAACCTCATGCCCGCGCTCATCGACGCAGTCAACGTCTACGCGACTCTCGGCGAGATCATGGCAACACTGGAAGCCGAGTTCGGCCGTTACGTCGAAGTCCCGGTGATCTGATGGCCGGCGAGCGCATTCTCATCGCGAAGGTCGGCCTCGACGGACACGACCGCGGGATCAAGGTCGTCGCGCGCATGCTGCGCGACGCTGGCTATGAAGTGATCTACACCGGACTCTTCCAAACACCACAAACCGTCGCCGCCGCGGCCATCGATGAAGATGTCGACGCCATCGGACTTTCGATGTTGTCGGGTGCGCATATGACCCTCGCTCCATTAGTCGTTGAGGAGCTACGTCAGCGCGGCAGCTCGATCCCTGTCATCCTTGGCGGCATCGTTCCCGATCACGATCTGGAAGCACTGCGCGCTGTCGGCATCACCACCGTGCTCACGCCAGGTGCGACCGCCGCGCAGATCGTCAGCGAAGTTCGCGCCGCACTCGACGCTGCGAGCACGGCGTGACCAAGGCTCGGGTCAAGGCCGTCACATCGGAACGGCGGCGCGTGATCTTCGGCGCAGTCATCGCGGTCGTCGTCGGATTCGTAGTCGCCCAACTCGCGTTGTGGCAACTGGCTTTTGTTGCCGGTTGGATCGCCGGCGCCACGACGGTGCTCTTGTGGACGTGGATTCCAATTCTTGGACTCGACGCGGATTCGACCGCGGCGCTTTCCATTCGCGAAGACAACAGTCGTGGCGCAGCGCGGGGGCTGTTGGTCGGTTCGGCGAGCGCCAGCCTCGTCGGTGTGATGTGTGCGCTGTTCGCCGCTTCGCAGGATCGCAGCCCGACGATCGAACTGCTGTTGACTGTCGGCGCGGTGCTGACGGTGGTCGTTTCGTGGCTGACGATCCAAACGGTGTTCACCTTGCACTACGCGCATCGCTACTACCTCGCGCCCGCTGGTGGCATCGACTTCCCTGGTGGCAAGGCGCCGAGCTACCACGACTTCGCCTATGTGTCGTTCACGATCGGCATGACGTATCAAGTATCCGATACCGAGATCAGCTCGCCGGCGATTCGTCGGCTTGCGTTGCAGCAAGCGTTGCTCGCTTATGTGTTCGGTGTCGTCATCATTGCCGTCGTGATCAACATCGTCGCCGGCATCGCCGCCTAACAGTGCGCGATTAGTTGAAACGGCTCGTCGGTCGGTACTGCCGAGCTATTGCGGGTGACGACGTACACGCCATCAGGTGACTCAAACAGATCCTCAGCTTCGACAAACACTGCGCCGGTACTCAGGCTGTCGCCCCAGCCGGGACTGACCGAGAACGCGCAGGTCGAAACGTCGCGATAGAAGTGAACGCCGTACGAGCCGGGGCTGAAGCGCTCGACGTAGTACACGCCGAGCGAAGCCCCGTACACAGAACCGCTGGCATCGACTTGGACGCTGAGTGGTGCCTCGTAGTACCCGAGCACGTCAACGATGAGGTGCGTCGCCTTGTCGGCATACAACGTGAGATCTTTGAAGCAGAGTCCGCCAACGTCGTCCGCGCAGCGACCGACGGCCACAGAGTTCGCGATGGTTTGCCCGGCCGAGTAATTCAGAATCGATGCATTGGGTTGACCGGCTGCGAACGGATACAGCTTCAGGTAACCCTGCGCACTGGGGTTGGCAGCAACGACGTTGAGCTCTACCGCCAGCGCCCGGTTCGGGATCCCGCAAGGCCCCGCCAATCCACCCTGTAACGAATAGTTGGTTGCGACGGAGTTGAACGAGTAGGTCTCGGCGTCGGTCAGGACTCCGTGACTTCCCGGGGCGCGGGTGTCGACGATGCGACACGGCACAACCGGGTGAAACGTCAGATCGTCTTGCGACACCCAGAACAGTCCGCTCACGCCCGCCGACGGCAAACCGTCCGCGGGCGCAGGCCGCACCATGTCCGGGCTTTGATAGGTGACGACCCCTTCGCTCAATGGCTGCGCCGGCCCGCGAGCATCAAGCGCGGCAGCGCCGCCCGCCCAGGCCCAGCCCGCAGCGGCGAGTGCAATTGCAGGCGTTAGTGCGGCGATTTTGGTTCGCAGATTCATCGGTTGTCCGTTCAGTTTGGGAGCTGGCGTTTCATCCAGTGCTGGCTAGAGCGCCAGCGCGCGACGATCCGTCACTTTTCTTCGACACTTCAAACCTCAACCTCAACCTCAACCTTCGGCCCGTCGTTGAACTCAGTGCGGGGCGAGGCCTTTGGACTTTCCGTTGCGCCGAGACATAAGCGATTGCGCGCACCGGTGATCGCTACTATTTCGCTATCTGCGCCGCCAGATTGGCGACGTGCACACGGAAAGGTCAACATGCGTCGCCTAGCTGCAGTTCTCGCCTTTGGCGGACTGATGGTGTTCCAGGGTTTAGGGACGAACGTGGCGTACGCCGCCGACGGCGATGGCGACCAGGTCGACGATGCCGTCGATGTGTGCCCGGCGGCGGCCGACCCATTCCAAGGCGATGTCGACGGTGACGGAGTTGGCGACCTGTGCGAGGACGCGACGGGTGTCAGCAGCTTCAACGGCACACCCGAGAGCGAACTAATCGTCGGCACTGCAGAGGCCGACACGCTGTCGGGCGCGGGTGGCGGCGACGCGATTTATGGGCTGGGCGGCGACGACACGCTCGACGGCGGTGATGGCCGCGACTTCCTCTCCGGCGGAGCCGGCGCCGACACGCTCACCGGCGGCCCTGGGTGCGACGTGTTCGCGTTCGACCCATCGGGCGACAATGACGTGATCACAGATTTTGATGTCGAGGTCGACCGCATGACTTTTCCTGCCGAAGCTGCAGCGACCTCTGCGCCGGCACCAGCACCGACGTTCGGCGGCGAAGAGAACCTTGTTGTCACCTTTGTTGCTGACAATGAAGAGACGGGCTCGCTCGAGTTCGAGGGGCTTCCCGCAGGGATCGAGATCTCGCTGTTGAGCGGGCCGTGCTTCACGCCCGACGTTCCCCAAGAAGAAGTAATCCCGCCCGAAGAGCCGGCGCCGCCGCTCGTTTGCACTCCGCTCTTTCCCGGCGAAGACATCGGCCAGCTCTTCGGGATTGAGATTCCGCTCGACGGCGTGCAGATCGACGGCACAATGGAGGACGAGACACTGACCGGCACCGAATGCAGCGATGCAATCGTCGGCGATGTTCACATCGACTTCTTTGGCTCGGCGCCAGAAGACGAGGAGACTCCAACGGAGGCTCCGTGCGCTGAGGGCGTTTGCGGCGACGATGTCATCAACGGCCTCGCCGGTAACGACCTGCTCATCGGCGATAAGACCTTCATCGAGAACGGCGAGACAGGCGGCAACGACAATATCGATGGTGGCGACGGCGACGACGCAATCATCGGCGACGCGGCCTTCATCGGCGGCTGCGACTGCGGTGGAGTCGGCGACGGAACACACGCCAGCGACATAGCCGGTGCCTATGGCGGCAACGACCGACTGTTCGGCGGCGACGGCAACGACGTGATTTTCGGCGACGCTGTTGAAGTCATCGCCGGGTTCGCGTTCGGGGGTGGCGACTTAATCGGTGGCGGTAAGGGCGACGACATCCTGATTGGTGACGCGCTCGGAATTTACGGCGGCGCGCAAGCCGGGGGTGACAGCCTCGACGGTGGCGACGGTGACGACGAGATGTACGGCGATGGCTTCGAAATCGACGAGTTCTCATTCGCCGGGGAAGACTCACTCACCGGTGGCGCCGGCGACGACCTGCTGTTCGGCGACGCGCCGATCATCGACGGCGCTGCTGCCAGCGACAACTTCTGGTACGACGCAAGTACCAACTTCGGCAACGATGTCATCGGCGACCTCGGTGCCCGCGAGGTGACTGACAGAATCGTCTTCGTAGCGAATGGCACCGGGCTCACCGCGGCCAACCTTGACGAGCGATCCACGGTCGGCGACGACATCGACTCACCCGACGACCTGCTTGCAACCGTATTTACCGACAGCACCAAGACGACGAAGGTCGGCTCGATTCTGATCGTCGGCGCCGGTGGGCTCGGAATTAGCTCGTGGTCCGATCTGGAAGCGTCGTGGCCAGTCGACGTTATTGTGCTCCCGTAGTCCAACCATTGCGACCCTCGTCGGCCGCGAGTGGTACAACAGCGCGAAAGAGGCTCCGAAGACGGTTCCATCCGCGTTGGCCTGAGCGGGGTGCGGGACCACTGTGACAAGGGTCCGGGCCGAAAGCGGTTACCACCTCGACAAATGGGTATTCCCGATGCAGCGTGGGGTATCCCCCACGGAACAACCCCCTTGGAAGGCTGGCAGTGATGATTTTTACCACGAACAAGATTGGAGCGGCGTCGACAATTTTTGGATTGGCGCTCGGTGCGTTTGGATTAGCTGGTGCGGCCTCCTCCGCTCTGAGCGATCATTCGAGCGATGAGCCAAAGGTGACGATTTGCCACGCGACAGACTCCGAGACCAACCCGTACAACCAGATTGAGATTTCCCGCAGCGCCGTTGACGACGAAGGTCATCGCAACCACACAGGACCGGTTTGGTACGCAGGAGCCAAGGACGCTGGCGTCCGCTGGGGCGACATCATCCCAGCGTCTGATGGCGTCATCGGACTCAATTGGTCAGAAGGCGAAGACATCTTCAACGACGACTGCGTCGTCACTCTGGTCGACACAACCGACGCCAATGAGGCGAAGGTGACGATCTGTCACGCCACGAACTCGGAAACCAACCCGTACAACAAGATCACGGTTTCGATCAGTGCCGTTACCGACGGCGGTCATCGCAACCACACCGGGCCGGTGTGGTACCCGGGAGCCAAGGACGCTGGCGTCCGCTGGGGCGACATCATCCCGCCGACCAATGGAGTCAC
>JAYVVU010000353.1:0-6879 GCA_043786755.1 Actinomycetota bacterium | reverse complement strand
TACTACTCGCAGGTCTGGCCCGGCCCTGCCTACTTCGTTTCAACTACACGCGGCTGGGAGTTCGCGATGGGTGGCGGGCTAGCGGTTCTCATCTCGCGTCGAGTGAACCCGATGCGCGCCGGGACATCCATCACTGCGGGGTGGCTCGGCCTCACGCTGCTCGTGGGATCAGCGTTCTACCTTCCCGAACGATTTCCATTTCCAGGTTTCCTCGCACTCGTCCCGACGGTCGGAACGGCAGCGATCATCGCCGGCGGAGTGAACGCTGGGCGCGTCGGCCCGCGCTTGCTGCTCGATCGTCGCCCGATGGTTTTCGTTGGAACGATCTCGTACTCGCTATATCTCTGGCACTGGCCGCTCTTGGTCATTCTCGGTGTGCGCTACGGCCCGCTGCGGTTGTGGCAGTCGATCGCGATCGTGGTCGCCGCCGCGTTGCCGGCATACCTGTCGTTTCGTTTCGTCGAGACACCAGCGCGCCGAGTGAAGTTCTTCACCCCCACACGTCGCGGGCTCGCGCTCGGCGTGGCGTGCACACTCGTTGCCGTTTCGTCGGCGGTCGCACTGGGAGTGCTGTCGTCGGAGCCCGCCACGATCTCCGCAGCGCGCCAGGCCGAACTCGACGCGATCGAGCACTCGCTGGAGTCGACCACTTCGACGGTGGCGATCGATTCGTCGGCACTTCCCACGACGACAGCTCGGGAACCAACGACCACGCCAGGGTTGGGTGCGTTGTCGTTGGATGAACCCGGCGAGCAGGAAGCGTTCGTGCAGCCGCCGAGCGTTGCCGAGATCACGCCCGATCCACTCCGTGCGGCGCAGGACGTCGGCGAGCACTTCTGTCGGCAGGAGATCGAGTCGAGCAAGGTTCTTGATTGCGTGTTCGGCGACGTGAACAGCGACTTCGAAATCGCGCTAGTGGGCGATTCCCATGCAGCGCAGTGGACATCCGCGTTCGTGACGATCGCGAATGCGCGCGGCTGGAAGGTCGCCGTCTATTCGAAGGCCGCGTGTTCGTACACCGGGCTTCGTCTCGCGCTCGACGAACAGGAATTTAAGAGTTGCACCGACTGGAACGAGAAGGTTCGCCAGTTGCTGCTCGACAGCCGCCCGGACGTGATTCTTGTGACGGGACGCGACAAGCCGATCATGCAGGATGGTGCCGTCGTACTGGGGGAGCCCGCGCGCGAAGCATTCGTTGCGGATCACATTGCGCGCTGGGGGGAATTGATTGCCAACGGCTCGCGGGTCATCGCGTTGGCCGACTCCCCGCTGCCGGGCTTCTTCGTTCCAGAGTGCGTGTCGATACATCTCAACGCCCTCGGGTCGTGCACGTTCGAGCATGCGACCTCCATTGAACCTGACGGCGGCTCGATCAAGGTCGCGGCGACTGTCCGTGGAGATGTGCCGTACATGGACATCAACGCTGCGATCTGCCCCGGCGCGATCTGCCCAATCGTCGTGGGTGGGGTGCTGCTGTATCAGGACCGCACGCACCTCACCGACACCTACGTGCAAACTTTGACGCTCACAATCGCGGCTGCGTTGGACGCGGCCCTCGCTGCCTGAAGGCGTTTCCGAAAGGTAGGCAACGCTCGTTGAATTAAGCTGCTCATTTTGAAAGGAGTTTCAACCATGGATGATGCATTTATTGAAGGGCTTCCGAAGGTCGAGCTGCACCTGCATATCGAGGGCAGCATGGAGCCCGAACTCCTGCTCGCGCTCGCCCAGCGCAACGGCATCGAAATCCCCTTCAAATCGGTGGAAGAGGTCCGCAAGGCATATCAATTCTCCAACCTGCAGGACTTCCTGGACATCATCTACCGGGGCATGAATGTGCTGCACATGGAGCAGGATTTTTACGACCTGACCATCGCCTACCTCGAGCGCGTGGCGAAGCAGAACGTGCTCCATACCGAGATCTTCTTCGACCCGCAAGGGCACACCGAGCGCGGCGTCAAGTTCGATACCGTGCTCAACGGCATCACGCGTGCGATGGAAGATGGCGAGAAGAAGTTCGGGATTTCATCGAAACTCATGATGTCCTTCCTGCGGCACCTCAGCGAAGCGGACGCCATCAAGACGCTGGAAGAGGCGCTGCCCTATAAGGACAAGATTGTCGCCGTCGGGCTCGATAGCTCTGAACAGGGCCACCCACCGTCGAAATTCGAGCGCGTCTTCGCCAAAGCGGGCAAGGAAGGTTTCAAAATCGTGGCCCACGCCGGCGAGGAAGGCCCGCCTGAATACGTGTGGGAGGCGCTCGACAAACTCAACGTCAACCGCGTCGACCACGGCAACCGCTCGTTGGAAGACGGCGAACTCGTCAAGCGCCTGGTCGCGGACGAAATGCCGCTGACCGTCTGCCCTTTGTCGAATCTCAAGCTCTGCGTCGTGAACGACATGAAGCAGCATCCGCTCAAGAAGATGCTGGAGTTGGGCCTGAAAGCCACCATCAATTCCGACGACCCGGCGTATTTCGGCGGCTACATGAACGAGAACTTCAAGGCGGTTTCCGAGGCGCTGAACTTAAGCCGCAACGACCTCGAAACCATCTCGCGCAACAGCATCGAGGCCAGCTTCCTCGACCGCAAGCAAAAGGACGCGCTGCTGAAGAAGCTGGATGATTATCTGAAGCAGGTCGCAAACGATCCGGCGCCCGCGCAGGCGGCGAAGGGGTAACTCCGTTACGGCGCCTTGCCGGCCCTTGCTGCTTGAAGGCGTTGCTGAAAGTAAGCGACGCCCTGTTCGTGTGTCGGCGACAGCGGGCCCGGCCGATATGCGCGCGACGTGTAGTTGCGATTCGTGTGCAAGCAGATTTCGAAGTCTTGGCGGACGACTTCGATGCTGCCGGCGACGGTGCGCTCCTTCTCGTCGGTCGCAACCGAATCGGCGAAGTAGTAGTGATAGACGAGCTCAGTGCGGTCGATCGCGAGCGGGTTAATGCGTGAAGTGTTGAAGCCGTTGGCGAAGAGCGACAACGTCCAGTCGGGCCACATCCACAACCACACACCGCGGTAGAACAAGCCTTCGCGCGGCGGTGCGGTCATGTGCACATAGCCGTCGCGCGCAGTGGTCTCGAACTTGTCGAACTCGATCGCCTTGAAGAAGTCGGGGTGAATTCCGGGGATGTGATAGCCCTCGATGAAGTTGTCGACGTAGATCTTCCAGTTGGCATCGAAGGTCATGCGCTCTTCGCGGTACAGCGAGTAGGTCTCGAGCGGTTCGTCGGCGAGCTCGGCGGTGAGCCCGCCGAGTTGGGCCGTGAGCGATACGTCAGGGTCGATGGCCACGAACACCAGGCCGCGCCACACGTCGATCGCCACCGGGTCGAGCGGCCAGTCGGCGATGTTGAAGTCAGGGTCGTCGCCGAACCACGGCGTGCGTCGCAGATCGCCCGCGTCGGTGTAGAGCCACTGGTGATACGGGCACTGGATAAAGCCCGGGCAAGTGCCGGTGCCTTCCGGCAGCAGTCGCGCGCCGCGATGGCGGCACACATTGCGAAACGCGCGCAGCACTCCATCGTTCGATCGAATCGCCACAACCTTCGAGCCCGCGATCTCCTCGGCGACGTAGGCACCGGGCTGCGTCAGTCGCGCCAGCGGCCCGAGCAGATGCCAAGAGCGTTCGAACACCGCGCGCTGATCGGCGACGTAGACATCGGCGTCGACGTACTCCCCCACCGCAGCGTTGCGCATGTCTGGAGCGTAGTTGCCGACGCATCGGTAGCAATCGTGTCGAATTCCGACGAACTGACGCGCCGAACGGCTCCCACCGCAACAACTCGCGTCACTTCACTCTCCGAGGTGCGAATCTCAATCCAGAACCGAGTCGCGGTCGAACGCTGCGACCGTGCGAGTGGAGACCAAAGCTCGGTTACGGTCGCGGGAATGGCCGCACAAACCAAGCCGCTAGTCAAGTTCGATCGAACCCCGATGCTGGCGGTGCTGGGTAGCACTGCCTGATCGGGCCCAGCCCGGGGTGCCTTGGTCAGCACGACTGCGCGCACAACATCGAACTCTGCGACTTCCGGACGCAACCGTTTTCTCGGAATGGCCGTCGAGTTCACCGTGGTCTAGCTGGCCACCGTGCCCTCAAGATGTCTGAAGGAACCCTTGTGTCGGCCTGCGGGCTCGCACATGGCCGGGACGCAGGACGCCTTTGCGGGTGGACTCGACCAGTCCTTCCCAGAACTTGGCCGTGTGGTCGAACATCTCCTGGCCGAGTCGCGAACCGAAGGTGTTCTGCAGCGGCCCGCGCAAGCGAGCCAGCTCCGTCTTCGCCTCCTCGTGATACCACTCGCGACGATCCTCCAGCTCGATCTCGACGAAGCCCGTCGATGACACCAGTTCACCGAGTTCGGCGAGCGACTGCATGAAGAACTCCTCACCGGAAAAGGCTTCGACGTCGGCATCGAGGTCGGCACCGTCGCCGCGCAGCCAGTCTCCGACGCACAACCAGCCTCCCGGACGCAGGACACGGTACGCCTCCGCGTACAGGGACCGCTTGTCCTGGACGTGGATGAGGGCGTCCTTGCTGAACACCAGATCGAAGGAGGCATCGGCGAACGGCAACGGGCCAGGTTGCACGGTGGCGAAACGCACCCGCTCGGCCACCTCGAGAGCGACGGCCCGTTGACTGGCGCG
This sequence comes from Actinomycetota bacterium, assembly GCA_043786755.1. Classification (GTDB taxonomy): domain Bacteria; phylum Actinomycetota; class Acidimicrobiia; order Acidimicrobiales; family Ilumatobacteraceae; genus UBA668. Next base: position 2,239 of record JAYVVU010000353.1, on the reverse strand, counting down.
ATCGATGACATAAGGCTCGACATCGACACCAGTCACCGACGCTGCACCATGGTCGTTGGCGAGAACGAACGCTGCACCGCCGGTTCCGCAGCCGATGTCGAGCGCAGCTGCACCGGCGACATCGGCGCCCTTCAGGATGCGGCCGACTTCTGCGGGACCGCCGGGAGACATGAAGCCCTCGCCCCAGATCGTCTCCAGTTGCTCGGTGCCCTTCGCCCCGTATTCGCCCTCCACCACCGCGTCGCCTTGGTCCATCGTCAGGACGCTACTGGAGCCCGCGAGACCCGCTACGAACTGCCGCCACCGCGATGACGAACGATAGGCAGCTACTTCGCACCGGAACTGCTTGCGCCTACTGGGATTCCTGCGGCTTCGGCTAGCGCTGGCGGGCCAACTAGTCGTAGTAACGATACTGCGCGACTTACACCTCTATATACTGCGCCGACTCGACGGCGAGGAGATCGCGGCCGAGACAGTTCGGGACTTACGCGACGTGATCGACGCTCGCCTGCTCGTCAAAGGATCGCCTTGGCGTTGGCGAGATCTCCGGTCGTAACTGGGCAGCCTTCGAAGCGACCTTGATAGCGTCGTTTGATCCGCTGCGCATCGGTTACCCGGGTTCACAGATGATCACCCCCGGCGCCACCATTCTGGTCACTGGCGCCTCCGGGTATATCGGCGGCCGCTTGGTCGGCGAACTGCTCGATGCTGGCTACCGCGTCCGTTGTTTGGCGCGCACGCCTGCGAAACTTGAAGCCGCGCAGTGGGCCGGTGCCGTCGACATCGTCAAGGGCGACATCGAAGGCGACCTGCGCGACGCGGTCCACGGTGTCGCGGTCGTCTATTACCTGATCCACAGCATCGGCGAGAGCAGTGACTGGATTGAACGCGAAGCGGCGGGGGCGGCCAACCTGCGCGACGCGGCGGCCGCGGCCGGCGTGCAACGCATCGTGTATCTCGGTGGGCTTGGTGTCGACGACGCCGACGACCTGTCGTTGTCGTCTCACCTGCAAAGCCGCCACCGCGTCGGCAAAGTGCTCGCCGACGGACCGGTACCGGTCACCGAACTGCGTGCCGCAGTGATCATCGGATCGGGCAGCGCCAGCTTCGAGATGCTGCGCTATCTAGTCGAAGTGTTACCGGTGATGGTGACCCCAAAGTGGGTCGACACTCGTTGTCAGCCGATCGCAGTCAGAGACGTGTTGCGCTATCTGGTCGAGGTGTTGACCACCGACCAAGCCGCTGGCCGCGTGTTCGACATCGGCGGCCCCGACGTGTTGACCTACCGCGAGATGATGGCGATCTACGCCGAAGAAGCCGGCCTGCGGCGGCGGATCATTCTCCCTGTGCCATTGCTCAGCCCGCGGCTGTCGTCGCACTGGGTGAGCCTGGTCACTCCCCTGCCGCGCTCGCTCGCGCGGCCATTGGTCGGCAGCTTGGTCAACGAAGTGATCGTCCATGACGACTCGATTGTTTCCATCTGCAGCGGCTCGCTGCTCAGCTATCGCGAGTCGGTCAGGCTCGCGCTCGCCAGCACGCGAGCACACGACGTCGCAACTCGCTGGTCGAGCGGCGAGGAACATGCAGGCGCGCTACCCACCGACCCCGAATGGTCGGGCGGTTCGGTGATGCTGGACGAGCGCGCACGGGTGGTGCACGCTTCGCCCGAGTCGGTCTATCGCGTCGTGAGTGGCATCGGCGGAGAACGAGGATGGTACGGCAGCGGCTGGCTGTGGAAGATACGCGGCTTGCTTGACACATTGGCCGGTGGACCGGGAATGCGGCCGGGGCGACGACACCCCGACGAACTTCGCGTCGGCGATGCGCTCGACTTCTGGCGCGTCGAGACGATGATCCCCAACGAACTGCTACGCCTGCGCGCAGAGATGCGCATGCCAGGAGTGGCTTCGCTCGAGTGGCACATCGAACCTGCTCCGGAAGGCTCGCCGCCGGGCACTTGCCGACTACGTCAGACCGCCACCTTTGTACCGCGCGGATTGTGGGGTCGCATCTATTGGTACTCGGTGGCGCCGTTCCATCGCTTTGTGTTCCCGGGAATGATTCGGCATCTTGCGCAAGCCGCGGAGTAGCGCAACGCTCACTCGCCGGAGACGGCGTCGTGTTTTGGAACTTGCGCGGTGGCTGGCGCGAGGCGCTCGAGAATTCGCCGGTCGGCGGGCCACGCATCGACGAGAGCCTGCGGAGGAATCCGGCGCGCTGCATAACGCAGCGCCAGCGC
>JAYVVU010000352.1:0-6896 GCA_043786755.1 Actinomycetota bacterium | reverse complement strand
AAGTCGCTCGCCGAATTGGTCACGTCTGTCTCGCGCGACAACCCTGCCGACGGCGTCGCTGCGATCGCGGTCGGAGTGGATGCAGAAGTCGGCGACATCGTGTTGCTGCGGATCCCAGGCACGACTGAACCAGTGCCGTTGCACATCGTTGAGACCGCGCGGTTCTTCCCGGGAAAGAAGTCGACCATTCCGCTGTATGTGATGACCGACGCGCACCTGCGCGAGATCGCTGGCTTCCCAAGCACGATTTTACTGATCTCTGATCCTCCCGAGGGAGCGATCCAGACATTGCAGGACAATGGTGTGAGGGTCGGCCTCATTCTCAATGCGGATTCGGCGTTCGGCGGCTCGGCCTATAGCGCGCTGCGCTGGGCCTACATTCCGTTGGGTGCTCTGGGTGTGCTGTTTGCTGTCGTGGCCCTCTCGTTGCAGTTGCTGGTGATTACCGCTCGTCGCGAGCAGCGACGGATCGCGCACGCGTTGATGGTCCGGACCGGATTCCGACGAGCGTCGGCGCTGATGGCAGCCACGGTCGAGACCGGGGTGCCCCTCGTCGTTGGCACAACGCTCGGTGCTTTGGCGGCGATCGCGGCGTCGTCGATGTCGATTGTTCATCTCGATCCATTGCCACTCGTCGATCCACCGGCGCGCTTTCTCGTGCCGTGGTCCGTGCTCGCTGCGGCCGGTGTCATCGTTGTGGTGTGGACAGCAATCATTGCCTTCTCGATCGTGCGCTCGACCGAACGATCCGACCCGATGCGTGTGTTCCATGGAGCGCCGTGACATGACGTTCACCGAGATGGATCCGATGTCGGACTTCGAGCCCGTCGCCAAGTGTGAAGGCGTGAGCCGTCGCTTCGAGGTGCGCGGCGAGAGTGTCCTCGCGCTCGACGATGTCTCACTGACGGTCGAGGCCGGTCGCATGCTGGCCATCGCTGGACCCAGTGGTTCTGGAAAGTCGACGATGCTGTCGATTCTCGGTTGCCTCGATCAGCAAACGTCGGGCAGTGTTCGCGTCGTCGGGCACGAGATCGGTCAACTCAGCAAGCGCGAGCGTCGCCGCCTGCGTCGCAACACGGTCGCCACTGTGTTGCCACAACCTGCCGACAACTTGATGGTGGCGCGAACGGGTCTCGAGAACCTCGCTATTTCGATGCGACATCGGGGTGTCGCGGCGGTTCCTGTAGATGGCGCGTTCTTGCAGGGTGTCATTGCCAGTATCGACCTCGGCGGGTTCGTCGAGCGCACCGCGGGCACGATGAGCGGCGGCGAGCAGCAGCGGCTTGCGCTTGCGTGCGCGCTGGTTTGTGGCACCGCGCTGATTCTCGTCGACGAGCCGACAGGTGCTCTCGATAACGACAGCGCCGCACGCGTTGTAAAGGCGTTGACGAACGCGACCGCTGGCGGCGCAACGATCGTCGTTGCTACGCACGACCCAGCGGTGATCGAAGCTTCCGACTTCGTTGTTCGTCTTGATCACGGCAGGAGAGTGTCATGAGTTTGGTCGAGATGAACGGCGCATCCCGGCTCTGGGACGGCGTCGTCGGGCTGCACCCATTCGACTTGCGCGTCGAGCGCGGCGAGTTGGTAGTTGTACGAGGTCGCTCAGGCAGCGGCAAGTCGACGTTGCTGGCATTGGTTGCCGGCTTGTGCGAGCCCGATGTGGGTGAGGTGCGCGTCGGCGGGGCGCAACCGCGGGTAAACATGCCGTGGTCGCAGCTTGCGATTGTGCCGCAGGTGTTAGCGCTCGCCGCCGAGTTGTCGGTACGCGAGAACATCACCGACGGCGCCCCGAAGGCCGAGGCGGCGCGCATTGACGAGTTGCTCGTACTGCTGGATCTCGAGGTGCTGGCGTGGCGCACGATCACCGAGATCTCGATGGGCCAGCAGCAACGAGTCGCCGTTGCCCGCGCGATTGCAGTCACGCCCGATCTTCTTCTTGCCGACGAGCCGACCAGTTTTCAAGACAACACGCACACGTCAGTTGTTGTGGAGGCATTGCGTCACGCGGCGGCAGGCGGTGCTGGGGTATTGGTCGCGACCCACGACCCAGCCATGATCGCCGCCGCTGACCGTGTGTTGGAAGTGGTTGCGAAGTGAGTGCGCCGCCCGAGACCAAGTTCGCGAAGAGCAGCGGCATCAGCATCGCGTATCAAGTAGTCGGCGATGGGCCGATCGACATTGTCTACGTGCCCGGATTCATGTCGCACGTCGAACTCAATTGGGAGTACACCTACGCCTCCGCCATCCTCAACGACCTGGCGTCCTACAGCCGTCTGGTGGTGCTCGATAAGCGGGGCACTGGTCTCTCTGATCGGTCAATGGGTCTCGGAACGTTTGAAGAACGGATGGACGACGTTCGTGCGGTAATGGACGCAGCCGGCGTCGACCGCGCCGCATTGGTTGGTGTGTCCGAGGGCGGAGCGATGTCCGCGCTGATGGCGGCAATGCATCCCGACAGGGTCACCAAACTAGTACTGCTGGCAGCCGCCTGTCCGGGTGTCTTCGAACTCAGCAAACACGAGCGTGACAGCTATCTCGAATTTGTGAGCGAGGCCTGGTACACCGGCAAGGTGATGCGCACCTTCGTTCAGAACGCTGCCGATCCAGAAGCTGCGCTCTCGCAGATGGCACGCCTGGAACGGTATAGCTGCGAGCCGTCGATGGCCCGGGAGATCATGGCGCGCAACCTCGACAGCGATATTCGCGGAGCATTGCAATCGGTGACGGTTCCAACCCTGGTGGTGCACAATCGCCGTGACCCCACGTTGCCGTTCAGTCATGGCGAGTATTTCGCCGAGCACATTCCCGGTGCGGAACACGCGTGGTTTGACGACGACTTCCATGGCAGCTGGCAGCCGTCTGACTATCACAAGATCTTGGCGGCGACGCGGCGGTTCCTCACTGGGCAGACATCGCGCCCGGCGACTACCGACCGCGTCCTGTCGACCGTCTTGTTCACGGACATTGCGGATTCAACGGCGCAGGCCGCTGCGATGGGCGATGCGCGTTGGCGCGAACTGCTCGATCGTCATGACACTGCGGCCAGCGAAGAAGTCGCCGGGCACAACGGGATACTGGTGAAGTCGACCGGCGATGGAATTCTCGCCCGCTTCGATGGGCCGAGCCGCGCCGTCATGTGCGCCAACGCGCTCGGGCGCCGAACCGACGCACTGGGTCTGAGCATTCGAGCAGGCGTGCATACCGGCGAGATCGAGTTGCGCGGTGCCGACGTCGGCGGCATCGGGGTGCACATCGCGTCGCGGGTAGCGAGTCTTGCGGCGGCAGGCGAGATTCTTGTCTCGCGAACCGTCAAAGACTTGTCGGTTGGTTCCAGCTTGTTGTTCACCGATCGTGGCGAACACGAACTGAAGGGCGTGCCCGAATCGTGGCAGCTCTACGCCGCAACGGTCTGACGCGCGCCTGCAGTTAGCGCTGTGCTTGGCCCGCTGCACGCGGTCGGCGTTGACGGCTGCGCGGGTTTGGGCTGGATGGCGCCGGGCGACCTGCCTGCGTGACGCGGCGCGGGCGACCGTTGTGCGTCGTGGTCGGTGCACCGGTGGCGCGACGCGGGCGTTGCTGCTGAGCATGTGCCGGCGGCGCTGCGATGCGACGCGTCGGTTGCGCAGGACCAGCGAGCTCGGCCAGCAAGGCGTTGCCGGCCTGCACACCCTCGCTGATCAGCGGGCGGATGCCTGCTGCGCGTGTCATCGCTCGCACGTCCTTGCGCTGTTCGGGTGTCACGATCGTGATCACGACACCAGCTGCGCCCGCGCGTGCCGTACGACCCGAACGGTGCAGGAAGGCTTTGTGCTCGGCGGGCGGATCGACGTGGACAACGAGGCGGATGTCGTCGACGTGAATACCGCGAGCCGCAATGTCGGTGGCGACGAGCACTGATACAGCGCCCGACGAGAAGTCGGCGAGGTTCCGCTCGCGCGCATTCTGCGACAAGTTGCCGTGCAACTCGACAGAAGGAATACCTGACTGGCCGAGTTGCTTGACCAGCTTCTTGGCACCGTGTTTGGTGCGAGTGAACAACAGTGTGCGATCCGGGCCAGCTGCAAGGCGTGTAACAACGCCCAGCTTGTCGGCGAGTGTCGTCTCGAACTGATAGTGCGTCATCTCTTCAACGGGAGAATCGGCCGGGTCGAGCGCGTGTGTCACCGGATTGTGGAGGTAGCGATCGATGATCACCTTCACGTCGTTGTCGAGCGTGGCGCTGAACAACAAGCGCTGACCGGTTTTCGCGGTGCGGTCCATGATGCGCTTGACCGCGGGCAAGAAGCCCATGTCGGCCATGTGGTCCGCTTCGTCAATGACGGTTACGTCGACGCGGTCCAGTCGGCAGTGACCCTGTTGCATCAGATCTTCAAGGCGGCCTGGGCAGGCGACGACGATGTCGACACCATTGCGCAGTGCTGCTGTTTGGTTGCCGAAGCCGACGCCGCCGTACACGACGGTATGGCGCAGCTTCATTGCGTGCGCGAGTGGCGCGATTACCGCGGCAACTTGGTTGGCGAGTTCGCGAGTAGGTACCAGAACGAGACCGCGCGGTTGGCCCGGCTTTGCCCGCTCAGTGGACTTGGCGAGTGCTGCGACCAGGGGGATCGCGAATGCGATCGTCTTGCCGCTACCGGTCTTGCCGCGGCCGAGTAGGTCGCGGCCGGCGAGCGAGTCGAGCAGTGTGACGGACTGGATAGGGAATGGTTCGGTGACGCCAACCTTGTGCAGCGCGTCGATGATTGGCGTAGGTACGCCGAGGGACGCGAAAGAATGCGTCTGAGTGGAGGAGGACATAAGTGACTTTCTGTGGAGGGGTGGCCGATTGGATGCACTGGCCAACAACCGCTGCACTTCGACCGTTGCGACAACCGTGTCGCAACGCCTACAGACTACCGGCGAAGGCATCGAAACGTCTGGCTCATCCAATTAAGGCCACTGAATGTAAGGTCGCGGCATGGCTATTGACTTCACGCTGAGCCCAGAGCTCGAGGAAATCCGGTTGCGCGTGCGCACCTTCATCAACGACGTGGTCAAGCCGGGCGAGGTAGAACTCGACAAAGTGCGCGACGAAGATCGCGCCGAATACGTCAATCAACTGATCAGCATGCGCAAGAAGGCGTTGGAAGTCGGGCTGTGGATGCCGCACATGCCCAAGGAGTGGGGCGGCATGGGCCTTGGCCATGTGCAACTCGCGATGGTGCAAGCAGAAGCGGCGAAGGCGAGCTACGGCCCGTGGGTGTTGAACTGTCAGGCACCCGACGAGGGCAACATGCACACCCTGTTGCATTGGGGAACAGAGGCGCAGAAGAAGAAGTACCTGAAGCCTTTGTGCGACGGCACTGCGATGAGTTGCTTCGCGATGACCGAGCCGGAAGTTGCGGGTAGCGACCCGACGTTGATTCGCACGAAGGCAGTGCAAGACGGCGACGAATGGGTGATCAACGGGCATAAGTGGTTCATCTCCAACGCGCGTCGGGCGAAGTTCGCGATCCTCGTCTGTCGCACAGAAGACGATCCCGATTTGCCGCAGGCCGCGAACACCGCGTTCCTTGTCGACATTCCGAGTGAAGGCTGGAACCGTGTACGCGAGGTGGAGACGATGCACGGCGCAACGGGCCATAGCGAGATCGTGATTGAAGACCTGCGCGTGCCGGCGGAGAACATGCTCGGTGGTCGCGGTCAGGGCCACCTGCTCGGTCAGTACCGACTCGGGCCGGCGCGCCTTGCACACTGCATGCGCTGGATCTCGCAAGCCGAAACGGCGCTCGACATGATGGTCGACCGCTCACTCAACCGCTTCTCGCACGGCAGCATCCTTGCCGAGAAGCAAGGCATTCAATGGATGATCGCCGACAGCACGATGGACATCTATCAGTCGAAGTTGATGGTGCTGCACGCGGCGCACCTCATCGACACGGGTGCCGATTTCAAGAGCGAGGTCTCGATGGCCAAGCACTTCGTCGCCAACATGCTCGGCCGCGTGATCGACCGCAGTATTCAGGTGCACGGCGCGTTGGGCTACAGCACCGACACGCCGCTAGCGCACATGTTCCAGCACGCTCGCTGGGCGCGCTTTGCCGACGGCGCCGACGAGATCCACCAGATGCGTATTGCGCAGCGCACGATTGCCGCTTACCGCGATCACGGCAGCACACGCACGGCGACCGGAAACCTTCCGATTTAGCTGTGACCCATGAACGGCAGGCTGAGCTGCTGGTGCTGTCGCGCGACGACGTGGCGCGGTGCCTCGATGCAGTTGCGCTGCGCGAGCACCTCGCGCAGGCGTTCATCGCGTTCAGCAATGGCGAGGCATCTGTGCCGCCGCGCGTTGCGGCTCAGAGCGTGGCCGGGTTGTTGGTTGCGATGCCGGGGTTCGTCAAGGGAGTAGGGCTGGGGCTGAAGGCGGTCACCGTCTTCCCGTTCAACGATCCTGCTGAAATGCCCTCGCACCAAGGCCTGATCGCACTGTTCGAGCCGGACCATGGCACGCCGTTGGTTGTGATGGATGCGTCGCTGATTACGGAAGTACGCACCTCCGTGTCGGCCGCAATGGCTGTCGACCTAGCAGCTCGTTCCGACGCAACCACGCTGGCGGTTATCGGCGCCGGCGCACTGGGTGCCGAGCACATGCGGGTGCTGCAAAGCGTTCGGGCATGGACCGACATTCGTGTCGCGTCGCGCACGGCTGCACGAGCAGAGGCGTTGGCTGCGAAGTATTCGGGCTCGCGTGCGGTCGCGACGTTCGAAGAAGCCGTGCGTGGCGCGGACGTTGTGTGTTTATGCACTGACGCCGACGCTCCCGTCATCGAGCACGAATGGCTCGCGTCGGGCGTGCACGTGTCGTCGGTTGGCATTGGTGCGGAAATTCCTTCGGCCACCATCGGTGCCGC
>JAYVVU010000351.1:0-6904 GCA_043786755.1 Actinomycetota bacterium | reverse complement strand
GCAGCGGCACGTACCAGTCGACGTGACTGCCCGCGAACGCGGGGCCGAGCAGGTTGCTGGACAGGCCGAGATAGTCGCGGCCGAACAACGCGATTGCTGCGAGGGTGGCGAGACCGCCGAGCACCGGCCGCGCTGGTGGCCAGCGCAGGACACGTGCGACATAGCGACGCAGGGCGTGGATGCCCCCAACGAAGCAGCGCGCTAGTACTCCGCACGCAACGCCAAGCAGCGCGAGTTTCGCTGGTAAGCCAATCGTCCAGTCGGGCGCTGGCAAGTGCGGGCGACCGGTGAACCGGTAGCCGAGTGCGCGTACAACGAAGTGCCCCGCGAATGCCGATGCGACGGCAGGAAGCAGCGCGCGCATCGCGTGGCGGCGGGTGACCTGCATCGTGAACGCGACTCCGGTGAACGGAACGGCGAAGACGGCGCCCCATCCGCCGGCGAGCGATGCTGCGATCAGCGTGCGTCGTTCCTCGTTGGAGAAGCGAGCGACGCGGGCTGCAGTGTCTGTTACCGATCCGGCCAGCTGGAGCGCGGCGCCTTCACGGCCGACCGATGCGCCGACGAGGTGCCCTGCGATCGAGCCGCCGAAGATCATTGGCGTCATGCGAGCCGGTACGCCGTAGGAGAACATGTGGGCCTGCTCGATCACTGCTGGCGTTCCTCCCTTCGCGCGACCACCTAGGTAGTGGTAGGTGAGGCCCACCAATAGCCCGACTGCTGGCAGCAGCCACACGAGCCACCCGTGTGCGAGTCGGGCTTTAGTTACCCAGTCGAGCGAGCGCAGAAACGCAAACCCAACTACGCCGGTAAGCCCGCCGCCAACGGCCGATGCAGTGACGAGTCTCAATGTGCGGCGCATCAAGTCGAGGCTAGGCCAGCCGCAACACACCCCGTCCGTAGAATGGCTGCATCATGAGCGCCGGCGACGAGTCTTCCCAATCGGGTCGGCTGGCGCTCGACCCTCTCGATCTGCAATCGCTGAACCCCGATCAGCTCGATGCCGTGGTGCATCGCGGCGGTCCACTGCTGGTGGTTGCTGGCGCAGGTTCAGGCAAGACGCGGGTGCTGACCCATCGGATTGCACACCTCATTCATGAGGGCGTGCCGCCGTCGGCGATTCTGGCGATCACCTTCACCAACAAGGCCGCCGACGAGATGAAGCATCGTGTGGCGGCATTGGTCGGCCCGATGGTGAAGGCGATGTGGGTGTGCACGTTCCACTCGGCTTGCGTGCGTATCTTGCGTTCGAATGCCGAGGCGCTCGGGTATCCGCGCAACTTCAGCATTTACGACCAGGCCGATTCGCAACGCCTGACGGGCTACGTGATCCGCGATCTCGGGCTCGACGCGAAGCGTTTCCCGATTCGCGCCGCGCACGGGCAGATCAGTTTGTGGAAGAACGAGCTCGTGACGCCAGGCGCAGCGTTGGCGAAAGCGGAAGACCCGTTCTCGCGCAAGCACGCCGAGATCTACTCCGAATACCAGGCGCGCCTGCAGCGCGCAGGCGCGATGGACTTCGACGACCTGCTGATGAAGACGGTGCAGCTGTTCCGCGACCACCCCGAAGTGTTGGCGCATTATCAACAACGTTTCCAACACGTGCTCGTCGACGAATACCAAGACACCAACATGGCGCAAAACGAGTTGGCGTTAGCGCTAGCCGCGCAACACCAACAAGTAACCATCGTCGGCGACGGCGACCAGAGCGTCTACGGGTGGAGGGGCGCCGACGTTCGGAACATTTCTCAGTTTGAGGATCAGTTCGATGACGTGACGACGATTGTGCTTGATCAGAACTACCGCAGCACGCAGACGATTCTCGATGCTGCTAACTCGGTGATCTCGAACAACCCTGGTCGCAAAGAGAAGCATCTTTGGAGCGAGAAGGGTGGCGGCGACAAGGTCGTGCGCTACCACGCCGAGGATGAAGGCGATGAGGCGACGTGGGTCGCGCGCACGATGCAGTCGGTGCAGACGTCGACGCACCTGTTGTGGAAAGAGATGGCCGCGTTTTACCGCACGAATGCGCAGAGCCGAGTTCTCGAAGAAGCGTTCATGCGTTTCGGCGTGCCGTACAAGGTTGTTGGCGGCACGCGGTTCTACGACCGCCGCGAAGTCAAGGATGCGATGGCCTACCTGCGCGCGGCGGTGAACCCCGCCGACGAGATCAGCGTCAAGCGAGTGCTCAACGTGCCCAAGCGCGGCGTCGGCGACGGCAGCGTGGCCAAGCTCGACGCGCTCGCGAAAGCAAACGGCACCACCTTCATGGAAGCGATGCGGTACGCACAAGAGGCTGGCCTCACCGGCCCAGCGGCGCGCGGTGTCGAGAGTTTCGTGAGACTGATGGATGCGGCAGCCGAGCTCGCCGCAATGTCGGGCATCGGCCCGGCCGACGTGCTGCAATCTGTGCTCGACGGCAGCGGCTACCTATCCGAGCTAGAAGCCGAGGAGACCGTCGAGGCCGCCGGCCGACTGGAGAACGTCGGCGAACTGATCGGCTCGGCGCGCGAGTTCACGCGCATCGACGAGTTCTTGGAGCAGGTCGCCCTCGTAGCGGACACCGACGAGATCGACGACGACGATCGCGTGGTCCTGATGACGCTGCACAGCGCGAAAGGGCTCGAATACCCGGTCGTCTTTCTTGTCGGTATGGAAGAGGGCGTGTTCCCTCACAATCGCGCGCTCAGCGAGCCGACAGAGATGGAAGAAGAACGTCGCCTCGCATATGTGGGCATCACGCGTGCACAGCAAAAACTGTTCGTTAGTCATGCATGGAGTCGCCAGCTGTTTGGCACTACCAGCTACAACCCACCGAGCCGCTTTCTCGACGAGATACCGGCCGAACTCATCGAATCACTCGGCGTTGTCGGCGGTGGTCGCACCTACGGACGCGCCAGCATGCGCGCACGCACCGACTACAGCAAGCCCGCGCCGTACAAGCGCAGCGCTTCGACGGTCAGCAGCTTCGACCCGGATGATCCCGACGACGGAACCGACTGGCACCGCGAACGAGTAGTGGACGCGGCGATCAACGCCGGACAACGCAGCGCCCAGGCCGCGAGTGTGCAGCAGATCGCGCTGCGAGTCGGCGACGACGTCGAACATCCCGCCTTCGGTGAGGGCGTCATCATCGAGATTCGCGGCCAAGGCGACAAGGCGGAGGCCACGATTCGCTTCCGCGAGGCCGGTACCAAACATCTGTCACTGGCGTGGGCCCCCTTAAAGAAGCTCTGAACTGGTTGAATTGATTGATGCGCCAGCGGCTGATCCACAGCAAGGAGACGCTCCGGCGTCGCCGGCGGTTGAGCAATACGTGGGCCGGCGTCGTCGTCGGCTGGTCGTTCATTCGCACGTTGCTCGTTTGGGCGGCGGTCGGCGACTACGGCCTCAACCCGTGGATCTACCTCGTCATCGACCTCAGCAGCGCGGTCGTCGACGCGTTCACCACACCCCGTATGGTGCTGAACTTCATCGACGAGCGCTACCGCGTGGCCGCTTCGTGGGGCTTAATCGCGCTCGTCGCGTTCATTGTCCCCGACCTCTACATCTTCCTTGGCACACGCACATTGCCGACCAAGTTGATCGTCCTCATCAGCGTGATCATTGGCTCGACCCTATTGGTCGGTGTCATCGGCGTCACACGCAAGGTGCGCAAGGGACGACTGGACCGAATGGCCGCCGAACTGCTCGGCGATCCAGTCGTTTAACAAACTGGCCTGGTGGCACCGTCTGATTGAATAGGGCCATGAAGGCAGCAATCCTCTTCGAAAGCCTCACCGGTCACACACGCACCGCCGGGGAACTGATCGCCACCAACCTGCAGCAGGAAGGCTGGGGCATCACCGGTGTCTCGCCCGTGCGCAAGCCAGAGATGGCCAGCATTCAAGACGCCGACATGATCATCGTCGGTACCTGGGTGCACGGACTGTTCGTTGTCGGGCAAGCGCCGTGGGGCCTCGGCGCGATCGCCGGCCTACCCGCGATGCAAGGCAAGTTGGCCGCAACGTTCTGCACGTTCGCGTTGAACCCAGCCAAGACGCTCGACAAGCTCGACAGCGCCGTCAGCCGGCTCGGCGCGGAAGTGATCGGCGGCTTGGCGTTGCATCGCAGCAAGCTCGCGGCTCATTCAGAAGAGTTTGCCGCGCGCCTTGTCGCCAACGCGCCCGCCCGCGCCTGAATTGATAGCGGCCTACGTGTGAGCGAGGTCTCCGAGCGTCCGGCCCACGAGGTTCGTGATGTCGCTGAGCGCAGTCGCTACGAGTTGGTCGCGGACGGCAACGTCATCGGATTCGCCGACTACCAGCGCCAAGGCGACGTGTTCGTCTTCCCGCACACAGTCATCGACCCCGCCTATCGGCAACAGGGGTGGGGCGATGTGCTCGTGCGCGCCGCGCTCGACGACGTGCGTTCCAAGGCAGGCAAGGTCGTAGCTAGTTGCTGGTTCGTGGCCGAGTTCCTCGACGCGCATCCGGAGTTTGCCGACCTGCGCGTGTGACTAATCGGCGGTCAGGTCGAGCGTCAGTTCTCCGTCGGCGCTGATGATTGGCCCAACCCCCGCCGGTGGCGTCGCAAGATCCGAGACCTGCAGTGTCCGCCCCTCGCAATCGGTGAATGTGCGCGTCTTCTTCACTAACTCGATCTCGCAGGTCGCATCGCGATCAGATGGATGCGCGAGGTAGACGGCCCAACCGAAGTCGACATCGCTTCCGGTGTGGTCGACGACGATATTGCGATCGTCGCCAACCAGGTCGTGCAGGATGATCGGGCCATCGCGATTGATGACCCCGGCCACGAAGGTCGTCGAGCCCATCTCTTGAACAGTTGGCGCGAGATTGGTTGTCGTGTCGTCGTGGTTGTTGGCGATGATGGCGGCAACGCCCCACAACGCCAGTCCGAGCACAGCGAAGAACCCGAGCCCGAGCAACACCGGCACAACCGCCCTGGCGAAAGTGGACTGAAACTGCGGTCTGCGCATGCGCCAAGTCTGCCGGACTTTGCGCGCGAACTAGCCCTCGCGACGCAGGATGACTCCGAGACAAACCGCAACAACCGCAATTGCGAGGGCGGCGATGGGGTCTGCCCACCACCATCCCAACGAACGCGATGCCGCTGTGCCACCGAGCGTTACGGCTGCGAGCACTGCTCCGACAGCGGACAGGCGACTGTCGGCCAGAAGCGCGTGGCTGTCTAACCGAATAGCAATGTGGTGCTTCCGCAGCGATAGGGCCGTGAGCGCGATCAACGATGTCGCTGCCAGCAGAACGTTGCGCGCAGACGCTGTCGCCTCGTGGTGGTCGACAAGATGCATCACGCTGAAAGCGCCAGTCACGAGCCCGACGGTCACCAAACCGATGGTCACGATTCGAAGGGCGATGCGCTCTAAGTGTTCGGCAGTCCCGCCAGATCGTGCGTCCCGGAAGTGGGCGACCAGCGCGACCGAGGCCGTGCAGTCGAGGATTCCGACAACCCCAAACGCGACGAGCGCAAGGCTGTCGTCGAGCAATCCAATAACAATCGCGGCCGTGCTGGCGATCAGCGTCCACGCGGCACTGATGGTGGACACACGAACGGCGCTATGCAACAGGCTGTTCTGATCGCGATTGGGCATGGAGGGGCTCCCGCCGACCAGGCTTCCCGGCACACCATGGGTAGATGAGTTGTGCAATTCAGGATACCGAAGGACTCTGGCGTAGGGTTCTGAACCTGTGAAGAGGCCGTATCGAGTCGTTGTGGCGAAGCCCGGTCTTGATGGCCACGACCGTGGGGCGAAGACCATTACGCGGGCATTGCGCGACCACGGCTTCGAGGTCATCTACACCGGTCTGCACCAAACTCCCGAGCAGATCGCCGAAACAGCGCTGCAAGAAGATGTCGACGCGGTTGGTCTGTCGCTGCTCAGCGGTGCGCACCTCACGCTGTTTCCGCGCGTGATGACCGAGTTGCGTGAACGTGGGCTGGGCGACACGCTGATCTTCGGTGGTGGCGTCATTCCCGCCGGCGACGTGCGTACGTTGAAAGAACAGGGTGTGGCGGAAGTGTTTGGGCCCGGAAGTTCGCTAAAGGGCATCAGTAAGTGGCTCGAAGCCACGCTCGACGACATAGAGCACGACATAGATAACGGCAGAGAGGACGCCATCTAGATGGACCTGTTCGAATACCAGGGCAAGCAATACTTCGCCCGGTTTGATATCCCAGTCAGCCCCGGCGATGTTGCGCTAACGGTTGATGAGGCAGTCGTTGCGGCCGAGGCCGCGGGCTACCCAGTCGTGGTGAAGGCGCAGGTGCAAGTCGGTGGTCGCGGCAAAGCCGGCGGTATCAAGCTGGCCGACAACGCCGACGAAGTGCGCTTGCACGCCGGGAACATCTTGGGCATGGACATCAAGGGCCATGTCGTCAAGCGAGTGTGGGTGGAACACGCCAGCGACATCAAGAAGGAGTACTACGCCTCGTACTCGCTCGATCGGGCGGCGAAGAAGCATCTGCTCATGCTCAGCGCCGAAGGCGGCGTTGAAATCGAAGCCGTCGCGGCCAAGGATCCAAATGCGATCGTGATGCTGCACATCGACCCCGTCGATGGCCTTTCGCTCGCCGTTGCACGCGACGCAGCCGTGCGCGCCAAGATCGATGACGAAGCAATCGACGGTGTGGCCGCGATGTTGGTGAAGCTGTACGACTGCTTCACTCGCGGCGACTGCGATCTGGCGGAGATCAACCCGCTGATCTTGCGTCCAGATGGTGGCGTGCACGCGCTCGATGCGAAGGTCAGCCTGGACAACAACGCTGCGTTTCGCCATCCCGAGTGGGACGAGTTCCGCGCAACGGAAGAACTGGACGAGCGCGAGAAGTTGGCACGCAGCCACGACCTGCAATACATCGGCCTCGACGGCACGGTTGGCATCAT